>NZ_RZPH01000072.1:0-11380 GCF_004022825.1 Mesorhizobium sp. M7A.F.Ca.CA.004.04.2.1 | reverse complement strand
CCCACCACCACTGGTGCCCGGTCACCCTGATTGTCAGCACAGCCTCCGAGCCTATCGCAGCCAGCGTCCTGTTGGCGAAAAAGCTTAGCAGCGTCAGTCCGATCAGGATGATGGCGGTCAGCCCGACGGCGGACGCGACCACGCGCATCTTGCGGCGTTCGGCCGCTTCGTCGAGTAAGAGGGGTTCATCGCCGGGACGCGATCGCATAACCAGCGGTGCTGCGAGAGCGATCATCACCAGCACCCACACAACCGCGCAAAGCGCGGTGAAGAACCAGATCAGCCAAGCCAACTCGCCGGCTGCGGGGCCTTTCGGATCCAGCGCCGACTGCCAGCCTGCGCATCCCTGCAGAAGAAGCAGGACACAGAGGGCGAAGGCCACCGAGGCCGGGCGCTTCACGGTGATTTGCCCAGTGTCGCGGCATCCGGCAGACGGTTTTCCGAGGGATGCACCATCATGCCGTCATTGCGTTGCGGCGCGGCGGAGGAGGGCGCGTTGCCGCCCAGTGCACGCACATATGCCGCCAGCTCCCATATCTGGTCATCGGGTATCTTCTGGCCGAAGCTCGGCATCCCGTTCGGCCTGCCGTCGCGGATCGTGGCGTGGATGCTTTCGATCGAGCTGCCGTAGAGCCACTTCTCGTCCATGAGCGCCGGGCCCATGCCGCCACCGCCATTGGCATGGCAGCCCGAGCAGTTGAACCAGCCGAACAGGCGTTTGCCCTCGCTCATGTGGAAGGCGTTGGCCTCGAAGCTCGCCGCCTTGTTATCGGTGGGGGAGGGTCGCTGTCCGCCCGGCTCCAACGTGGTCACGGGCGTCGGCTGCTCACCTGAGCCGAGTGCCGATTGCGGTCGCGTGTCGCGCTCCTCGCGCTGGCAGGCGACCAGGGCCAGCGTCAAGGGCAGTAACATCGCCAGAGCCTGCCTCATCGCGCCGGACTCCCGGCCATGTCCAGACGCGGTACGCCGTATTGCGCCAGAACCGCGTCGATCTCGGCCTTGTGTCTGGCAAGCGCGCTATTCACATCGCCACGCAGCGCATCGTCCTCGCGCCGAACACCCATTGAGATGTCGTACATTAGCGGCAGTTGCGGTCCGTCGATGCGAGGCGTGACCGGCGTGATCCGGAGCGACACCTTTTGCCTCTCGGCGAAATAGCCGGCGAGCGGACCCCAAACCACGGCAAGATCGATCTCGCCGTTCGCAACAGCTTCGACGATGCGCGCCGGAGGGTTGGGAGCGGAGTAGTCGCCATAGACGGGGTAGCCGATGAGGTGCCCGACGATGCCGCGGCGGCCAAGCGCCTGGACAGGCGGCGAGTTGGCGCCGTCGTCGCCGATGAGCTGAACACCGATACGCAATTCTTGCAACCGCGGGTCGTTGAAGGAGGCCACGTCCGGGCCGTCCTGGCGGGTTACGAAGACATAAGACGAACGGTAGTAAGGCGTGGTCGTGCGCAGCATTTCGAGATTGGCAGGCGTGCCGGGCACGAGATCGCAAAGGCCTGCCTTCAGCGTGTTGCGGATGAAGCCACGCCGCTGCGCCCACCAAGTGTACGTCAGCTTGGCGCCGAGATCAGTGGCGATAATTTCCGCGATCCTGTTCTCGAAGCCTTGACCGGCCGCGTTGGAAAACGGCATGTTGTTCGGGTCGGCGCACACTCTCAACTCACGTGGACTGGCAATAGCCGGCAAGAGCAACAAGGCGAGCCCGGCCATGCCGATCGCCACCCGTTGGAACGCCTTTCGCGCCGGACGTACGGTCAAGTCCGATCCATCAAGGCAGCCGGAACACATAAAGCGTGCCTCCCGCCGTGGTAGCGTTCTTTAGATCCTTCATCGCGTTGACGAAGCCAAGTGCCGCGGTGGCATCGCGTGGGTCGAGGTCGCCGGAAACGATGGCACCGGCCCAGCCACCGACGCCTGACAGAATTGCGACATATTGGTGCCCATCGGGGCCGCGATAGGTTATCGGCTGGCCGATGATGCCGGACGATGTCTTGAATTGCCAAAGGAGGTCGCCAGTCCTGGCGCTGACCGCCTTGAACCAGCCTTCCATGGTGCCGTAAAAGACGACATCGCCGGCAGTGACGACGGTGCCGCTCCACACCGGAAAGTTCTCCTTCAGGACCCAGGCCGGCTTGGCGGCGGCAACATCCCAGGCGGTGAAGGCACCACGATTGCCGCCCGGCCCGGGGATCATGCGTACGTTCATGCCGACATAGGGCGTGCCTGCGATGTAGTTTACCTCGACGCCTTCTTCATCCATGCAGAGATTGTTGTGGGGGATGTAGAGCAGGCCGGTCCTCGGCGAAAAGGCCGATGGCTGCCAGTCCTTGAGGCCGGACGCTGTCGGGCAAATGTCTCGCACCACCTTGCCGGTGCCGGTTCTCTTGTCGGGGTTTGCAATCAGGCGGCCGGTCTTCAGGTCGACGCCCTTGCTGGAATTGACCGGGCCATAGGCTGTGGCCGACAGCACCTCGCCAGTGGTCCGATCGAGGATATAGAGGTAGCCGTTGCGTTCCGGTCGGACGAGGACCTTGCGCGGCTTGCCTTGCCAGGTCATGTCCAAAAGGATCTGCTCGTTGATGCCGTCATAGTCATGGAGGTCATGCGGGCTCCACTGATAGAACCACTTCGCCGCTCCGGTATCGGGATCACGCGCGAAAATACCGGACGTCCATTTGTTGTCGCCGGGCCGCAAATCCGGATTCCACGGTCCTGGATTGCCTGTGCCGTGGAAAATCAAGTTCAAGTCCGGATCGTAGGAGATCCAGCCCCACATATTGCCGCCGCCGATCTTCCAGGCTTCCGGCGGCCATGTCGTCACGCCAAGGTCTGTGCCCTTGTCCATGTCATAGTGGGGCTTGAAGTCCGGGCCGATCAGCACATCCTTGTCGGGTCCAGTGCCATAAGCCGTCCAGACAATATGCCCGTCTCCGGCATCCAGCGCCTTGACCCAGCCGCGGACGCCCATTTCGCCGCCGGAATTGCCGACCAAAACTTTGCCCTTCACCACCAGCGGAGCCATGGTGATGGTCTCGCCGATGTTGATGTTGCCGATATGAGCGTTCCAGATCGGTTTGCCTGTGTTGGCGTCGAGGGCGATCGTGTGGCCGTCCAGCGTGTTGAAGAAGATGCGCCCGTCGGCGAAGGCCGCGCCGCGGTTGACGACATCGCAGCAGGCCACCCCTTGTGCCGCCGGCTCGGGGTTGGGCTCGTACTTCCACTTCATCGGCGCGCCGGGCCTGGAAAGGTCGAGCGCGTAGACGATGTTGGGAAAGGGCGTGACGATGTACATGATGTTGCCGACAACCAGCGGCGCTGCTTCCTGGCCCTTGTTCACGCCGGTGGAGAAGGTGAAGGCGACCTGCAGGTTCTTGACGTTGCCTTCGTTGATCTCGGTCAGGTCGCTGAAGCGGGTCGACGCGTAGTTCTTGGCCGGCATTGTCCATTGCCCGTCATCGGGTGGCGCGGCGGCGGCGGGCGGCGCAATAGCCGCCGCCGATGGCGGCTCCGAGGCACCGCTCAGGAATGGGCCGCATGCCAGCAGCATCACCGAGAGTATGCAGGTGCGAAAAGAATTCTCGGTCGCCAATGCGCGGGCGCCTCGTCCTGCGTCAACGCGCGCCGGTGCCGGGTGCAGCGTGCCTTTCATTTGTGGATCGAGCCTCCCACGCCGGCGCCGAGCGCCGCCGCGATGTCAGCCTCGGTACCGGCACAAAGCGGATGGCCCCAACCCGAGGCGCTTTTGCCGCCGGGATCGAGATCGTAGACGATGGCGTCCTTGCGATTGGGATTGACCCCGGCGGGAACCTTGTCGAGGCCGAGCGCCGCGCGAACACGCCAGGCGACATTGTGATCGGCGCATGAGGAATCTCCGGAGACCCCGATCCCTCCGACGATGCTCTTGCCGTCATAGAGGGCAAGCCCGCCGCCAAACACAACGACGCCTCCAATCGGCTTGCCGACAAGGGGATCGCTGGCGCTTCCGAACGTTTTGGGATCGCCCGCATAGGCCGCGGCCTGGTTAACCGGATTGGTCTCCTGCAAGCCGAAAAGCGGCCCGCCAGGTTGCGCCCCCGCGTAGAGATTGGCCGTCGATAGGGCCATTTGCGCCAAGCTGAGCCCATTGGCCGTATTGGCCTTCTCTGCCGCGACGAGGCGACTGCCTGGCCATTGGGAATCGGCGGTGGGACCGCTGAAAGCGATCGCGCACACGGCGCCGTCGCGGGCAACGACAGCCGCCCATTCGTTAGTCTCAAAGCCTCCGTTGGCAGGTCCGCCGCTCGCTTTCACATTGGCCTTGAGGACAGCGAGCAGCTTATCGTGGTGGGCCGGGCAGGGCGCCTGTGCCATGGCTTGGCCCTGTGGGGACAGGCCACCCGCCAACACCAGGCCAAAGGCAGATAAGAAAAGCTGACAGCGGTACATTGTCCTGCCCATTGGTTCGAGCATCAAAGAATCATGGAGCACTCTGTCAGACTGGAGAATGCGAGAAAGAATCCGTGATCCAATGCCGTCGATGTCTAACTTGGGCGATGCAGGTATGTTCCTGCTTTTGGAAAAAATGCACAGTTCCCGTCCGGTGAATGGCAAGGTTGCCGTCTGTCCCGCCGGCTGCCGGCTCATCGCACCTAGTAAGCACTTGGCATTATCGGAGAAGCGGAGCGGTTGCGGGACCATACGGACGATCCACCCGGCAATGAGGGGTTAGCGTAGTCCGGAGTGCTTCGTAGTGGTTTTTCGCAGAAAAACCAACGGTTTGCGGTTCATCTCATTCACAATCGGACCCACATTATCAACTGAAGTCTTCGATTGCCTAAGTCGCTGATTTCTTTGGCCTCGTGCAAATCTGGGTGTAAGGGCAGCAGATCCATCTGACGGTGCTTTGACGGTAATTTTCGTACGCGACTCAACGTTCGAGAAAAGAACCGTCACCCAGTGCTCATGACAATACCTAGACACATATGGTCGTTGTCTTGTTCAGATGGTATCGATAACATGTCCTTCGCGTGGAGTTTGATTCCAAGGGGTGGCTCATGATCGATGCAGGACGCCGCAGAGACCTTGTGACCGAACGTCTAGCGCTTCCCTTGGGCAGGCCTCAGCCGGCCGGTGGAGCGGCATGATGGCCAAGGCTGCCTCATCTAGGCCCCTCGAAAGCCATGCGCCAACTATGGTTGACGTGGCGCTGCGGGCAGGTGTGTCCACCATGACCGTTTCACGCGCCCTGAAAGAGGGCAGCCGGGTTTCCAAGGCGACGCGGGAAAAGATCATGGCTGCGGTCAACGAGCTTGGTTACGTGCTCGACCAGTCAGCCGGTACCCTGTCCTCGCGCAAGACTGGATTTGTTGCTGCAATGGTTCCATCGCTCAACAATTCCAACTTCGCCGACACGGCGCGCGGTATTACGGATGAACTGGAGAGCACGGGACTCCAGCTTCTTCTCGGCTACACCGACTACACGGTCGAGAAGGAGGAAAAGCTGATCGAAGCGATGCTCCGCCGACGGCCGGAAGGCATCATAATGACTGGAGGAGCCCATACGGAGCGCGCCCGCCGCCTTCTTGATAACGCGGGCATCCCGGTAGTCGAAACCTGGGAGTTGCCGTCGAAACCCATCGATCAGGTGGTCGGGTTCTCCAACGAAGAGGCGATGGGGCTTCTCGTCAAAACGCTGGCCAGGAAAGGCTATCGAAAATTCGGCTACATCGGTGGCACGACCTCGCGCGACACGCGCGGCAGCCAGCGGCGCGAAGGCTTTGTCCGAGCCATCGAGGAACTCGGCCTGCCGACCGGCCGGCTTGTCTCCTTCGGCGTGCCACCGATCTCCATCGAACAAGGTGGCCAGGCGGTTGTGAGCATGCTGGAACGCTGGCCGGACACCGAGGCCGTGCTCTGCGTTTCCGATCTCTCGGCCTTTGGCGCGCTGATGGAATGCAAGCGTCGTGGAATGCGGGTCCCGCAGGACATCGCCATTGCCGGCTTTGGCGACTATGAGGTTGCCGCCTTCTGCCATCCCGGCATCACAACCGTGAACGTGGACTGCTATGGCATCGGACAACAAGCTGCCCGCAGGCTTATCCAGATCATCCGCGGCGGCGAAAAGAAGCACGAACAGGAAATCATCCTGACCGGGTATCGCGTCGTCGAGCGCGAAAGCACCTGAACTCCTTCAGCAAATTCCAAAACAGTAAAGGCATAGCGATGTTTCGAAAGACCATCAGCCTCACGCATGACGGCGCGTTGAAAGCCGTGGCTGCCGGAGCCGCACGCGCCGTCACGATAGGGGTGCCGCAATGTCTTGTGGTTGTCGATGCAAGCGGCGAGACCATCGCCAGCCTGCGTATGGACGGCGCACGGTTCCTGAGCCTGCACACGGCGCGGGCAAAGGCGCGCACGGCGGCGTCGATCAACGCCGCCACCGGCGGCATGGCGCCCGAAGCAGCAACCTTGGCTGGGATCGCCTCACAGGGCGGCGTGACCAATTTGCCTGGCGGCCTGCCGATCCGCTTCGATGGCCGCCTGGCGGGCGCCATCGGTGTCGGTTCGGGAACCGGCGAGCAGGATTTCGACGTGGCACGCGCCGCGCTGGCGGCGATCGGCGCCGACGCGATTTAAAGGCGATGTGTTGATGCGCTTCCAGCGCATCCGAAGGATCTTCAGAACGCGATCTGGACCTTCATCGACCTGTTGCGGTCACCAGCGATCTCGAAAGCGGTAACCGCCTCGTCGAGCGGATAGATGCCTGATAGCAGCGGTTTGACATCCACCCGGCGGTGGTTGATCAGGTCGACGGCGAGCGCGAATTCCTCGTGAAAACGGAAGCTGCCGCGCATCTCGATCTCTTTGGCGACGATCAGGTTCTGCGGGAGAGACACGTCGCCGCCAAGGCCGAGCTGCATCAGCACGCCGCGCGGCTTCAGCACGTCGAGTCCGGCCCGTGCCGCGCGCTCGTTGCCGGAGCATTCGAACATCACGTCGAAACTGCCCTTTTCGATGTTATAGGCAGCGAGCTTGTCGGCGTCGGTGGCGACATTGATGGTGCGGTCAGCGCCGATCTCCCGAGCCTTTTCCAGCACGGCATCCATGACGTCGGTGACGATGATTTCGCGCGCGCCGTGGGCTCTGGCTGCCAGGATGCAAAGCGCGCCGATCGGCCCGCAGCCGGTGACCAGAACGCGTTTGCCGAGCAGCGAGCCGGCGCGGTTCAGGGCATGCAGCGTAACCGCAAAAGGCTCGGCGAAAGCGGCCTCGTTGATGGAGATATGGTCGGCGATTTTATGACATTGCCACGCCTCCGCGATCAGGCGCTGGCGGAACGCCCCTTGTATATGGGGCATCGGCATGGCGCTGCCATAGAAGCGCATGTTGAGGCATTGGTTCTGCATGCCTTGCAGGCAGTAGCGGCAGGCGTTGCAGGGTCGGCTGGGCGAGATCGCGACGCGGTCGCCGACAGCGAGTGTGGAAACGCCGCCGCCGATGACCTTTACTGTGCCGGCAACCTCGTGGCCGAGGATCATCGGTTCGCGCAGGCGAATCGCGCCGAAGCCGCCATGGTTATAGTAGTGCAGGTCCGAGCCGCAGATGCCGCCGGCTTCGACCGCGATCTCGACCTGTCCGGCGCCGGGGGAGCCCGGATCGGTCTCCTCTATCCGCAGGTCTTTTATCGCGTGGATGACGATCGACTTCATGATGGAATCTCTTTCTCAAACGACCGGTGTCAGCAAGGTCTGTCCGCCGAAATGGGCCGCGAGATTGTCGCGAACGAGCTGACCCATTGCCTTGCGGGTCTCCACCGTGCCGCTGGCGTGGTGCGGTTGCAGCACGACATTGGAAAGCTTCAGGAAGCGATCGTCGATCGTTGGCTCGTTCCAGAACACGTCAAGGCCGGCGCCCTTTATGGCACTGGATTCCAGGGCCGCGAGCAACGCGGTCTCGTCAACCGTGCTGCCGCGCGAAATATTTATGACGATGCCGTCAGGCCCGAGTGCAGCCAGAACATCCGCATCGATGATGTGCTTCGTGCTGTCGCCGCCAGCGAGCGTCACAATCATGAATTCACTCTGTCGCGCCAGTTCGACCAGATCGCCAACGAATGCGTAGGGCAAGTCATCGCGCTTACGCACGTCGAAATAGGCGACAGCGCAGTCGAAGGCTGCGGCGCGCCTGGCCACCGCCGCGCCGACGCGGCCCATGCCGACAATGCCCAGCCTTTTCCCGCAAACGCGCGTCACCAGCGGCATGTTGGCCTTGCGCCAGCTGCCATCGCGGACGTAGGCGTCGGCCTGCGGGATCTTGCGCGCCACTGCCAGCAGCAGCCCGATGCCGATATCGGCCACGTCCTCGGTCAGCACGTCAGGCGTGTTGGTGACGCGGATGCCGTTTGCCCTGGCGTAAGCAAGGTCGATGGCGTCGGTGCCGACGCCATAGCAGGAGACGATTTCAAGCTTCGGCAGTTTCGCCATCAGCGCCGCACTTGCCCCAAGCTCGCCGCGCGTTGCGATGGCACGAATCGCGCCAGCTCGGCTTGCGATAAGCGCGTCCTTGTCCTCCGCCTGCCAGAGCTTGTGAACGCGATATCTCGCCTCGAGGTCTTCCATGTCCCAATCCGGATAGGGGCCGGTCATCAATATATCGGTCATGGCGTCGTCTCCTCAGCAAGTTCATTTTTCCCATTGACTATGTTATCGATAACATTCATGTCAATAGGCACTGGCGGCGGCGCGGTGGAAATCATATCCGCTTCAGGGGACAGTCCTCAGGAGGAGCGCATGAGCAGTTCGTTGTTCGATTTGACCGGCATGCGGGCGCTGGTCACCGGCTCGGGTCAGGGGATCGGCCTGGCGCTGGCAGAGGGGCTGGCGCAGCACGGCGCCGAAATCGTGCTGAACGGGCGCAACGCTGAAAAAGTCGCGGCCGCTGCCGATGCGCTGGTGGCCCGGGGATACAAGGCTCGCGTGGCGGTCTTCGACGTGACCGATCACGCTGCGGTCGTCAAAGGCGTCGCCGAGATCGAGGCGACGATCGGCGCCATCGACATTTTGATCAACAATGCCGGCATGCAGTTTCGTATGCCGCTCGAGGACTTCCCTGCGGACAAATGGGACGAGCTGCTGCGCACCAACATCTCCAGCGTGTTTTTCGTCGGGCAGGCGGTGGCGCGGTACATGATTGCGCGCAAGTGCGGCAAGATCATCAACATCGCCTCGGTACAAAGCGAGTTGGCCCGCACGAACATCGCGCCCTATACCGCCACGAAGGGAGCGGTGCGCAATCTGACGCGCGGCATGTGCGCCGACTGGGCCAAGCATGGCCTGCAGATCAATTCCATCGCGCCGGGCTATTTCAAGACGCCGCTCAACCAGGCGCTGGTCGACAATCCCGAATTTTCGACATGGCTGACCAACCGAACGCCGGCCGGACGCTGGGGCGATGTCGGCGAACTGATCGGCGCGGCAGTCTTCCTGGCCGGACCGGCCTCATCCTTTGTCAACGGACACACGCTCTATGTCGATGGCGGCATCACGACCTGTCTTTGAGCCCGCACTCATCGTCGTGATGGGTGTCAGCGGCTGCGGCAAGACCAGAATCGGAGTCGAGATTGCGGAGCGGCTCGGCCTCCCCTTCATCGAAGGCGACACGCTGCATCCGCCCGGCAATGTCGAAAAGATGTCGGCCGGCATCCCGCTCGCCGATGACGATCGCTGGCCGTGGCTGGATCTGGTGGGTGCAGCCTTGCGCCAGGCGAACGAGGAGGGCCGTGGGCTTGTCGTAAGCTGCTCAGCGCTGAAGGAATCCTACCGTGATCGGCTTCGCCATGCGGTGGGCGGGTCGGCGGTTTTCATATTCTTGGAGGGGTCGCGCGCGCTGCTGCAAGCCAGACTCGCCGAGCGTGGCGGCCATTTCTTTCCGCCGGCGCTGCTCGATAGCCAATTCGCTGCGCTGGAAAATCCGGATGGTGAGAAGCTAGTGGTCACCGTGGATATCAACGCTCCGGTCTACAGCATAGTCGACGCGGCTTTGGAGGGGCTGGGCACTCTCAGTGTCGCACCCGCTGCCGGGACAAAGAGAGAGGCACGTTGACATGACAGAAGCAGCACAAATCGCCGTTGTCGGCGCCGGCATCATGGGATCGGCGATTGCCACCCGCCTGATCGAGACCAAGCAGACCGTCACGATGTTCGATCTGGACAAGGCCAAGGTTGCCGCCCTGACCGCGAAGGGTGCGGCAGCCGCCGCGTCTGTCGCCGAGGCGACACACGCCAGCAGCTTCGTCATCCTCAGCCTCAACCATGCCGATATCGTGCGTTCGGTGGTGTTTGGCGACGGCGGTGTCGCGGCTGCGGCGTCGTCCGAAAAGCTGCTGATCGACATGTCGTCGATCGACCCGGCCGACACCGCTGAGATGGCGAAGAAGCTCTTTGCCGAGACCGGCATGAAATGGCTCGACTGTCCGCTGTCGGGCGGCGTTCCCGGTGCGCTCGCCGGCCGGCTGACCGTCATGGCGGGCGGCGAGGCGGCAGACTTCGAACACGCGCGCACGGTGATGCGGCATCTCTGCGCCAACTACACGCTGATGGGGCCGAGCGGGGCAGGGCAGACAACCAAGCTGATCAACCAGCTTTTCTGCGCGGTGCTGTTCCAGGCCGTCGCCGAAGCGGTGAAACTCGCCGAAGCCGGCGGCGTCGATCCCAAGGCCATCCCGGCGGCGCTGAAGGGCGGCAGGGCCGATTCCAGCATCATGCAGGAGTTCATGGCAAAGTTTGCCGCTCGCGATTTTTCAGCCACCGGACGCATCGACAACATGCTGAAGGACCTCGATTCGCTGCAGGCCTTTGCGCTGAAGACCAAGACGCCGATGCCGATGACCGGGCAGGTGGTCGAGATCCATCGCCTGCTCTGCGCGGCCGGGCTGGGGTCTAAGGATTCGGCTGAAATGATGCGCCTGCTCGACGGCAAGACCAGCTGAGCGGCGAGCCCTGGACTTTGTCGCTTGACGCTCAGAAATGTTATCGATAACATCATTTGGCGATCTTGGGAGGAACGCTTGTGTCTGAGGAAAAATTGATCGAATTCAAGTCGATTACCAAGGAGTTCGGCGGCACCCGCGCGCTCTCCGACGTGTCGCTCGATCTGCACAAGGGCGAGATCCTGGCACTGCTCGGCGAGAACGGCGCCGGTAAGTCGACGCTGATCAAGACGCTTGCCGGCATCTACCGTCCCGATGGCGGCAGCATCCTGTTTCGCGGCGAGCCTTATCATCATCGCCCGCCGCGGCCGAACCAGCGCCAATCCGTCGCCTTCATTCACCAGGATCTCGGCCTGATCGAGTGGATGACGGTCGGCGAAAATGTCGGCCTCGCGCAGGGATTTTC
>NZ_RZPH01000730.1:0-3143 GCF_004022825.1 Mesorhizobium sp. M7A.F.Ca.CA.004.04.2.1 | reverse complement strand
CCAGCGAAATCCCCGCACCGGTCGCGTCGCAGGCCTGCGAGATGCTGGCCATCATCACCCGGGCAAAGGGGTCGTCGAAGAAATAGGAGAGGGGTTCCGCGGTCGCGACACCGATGGCATTGACCTTGCCGGCGCGCAGCAGCCGGCCCTTGGGATCCGGTCCGCCATATCCCATGGCCTCGGCTGCCGCCTTGACCCGCTCGCGGACCTCCTCGCGCACGATCTCCGGCCGGGCGAACACGTTGGACGCGGTGCCGTGCGACACGCCGGCCGCCTTGGCAATGTCCGCCAGACGGACCGGTCTTGTCTTTGCAGAGGTCAATGGCGCCATCTTCGTCTCCTGAATTCCTCCCTCCTAACACTTTCGTTGGATCGGTTCAAATTTTGACTTGATCACAGTCTCGGCAAGGCGTATGTTTGAATCGATCCAAGCGAACGGTGGTTCTCTAAATTGGATCGATTCAACATATTTAGGGGAGTTGTGCCATGCATCCCGTCAATTTTCTCTTCGAAGATATCTACCGCAACGACTGGAGCATCTCGTCGAACACCACGACGCAGAAGCGCCGTGGCAAAGCCAGCCCATGGGTTCGCGAGTTGCGGTTCCTTGTGGAGCGCAAGCGGAGCTGATCGTGGTCGGTTTTTCGCGCCTGTCGATTGGATCGATTCAAGGACTAGAAGGAGCGCACATCATGCATCCCGTCAGCTATCTGTTCGAAGACATCTACCGCAACTATTGGGGCATCGCGAGGCCGGAACGGCATTGGTTGGCGAAGCTGCGGCGACGCAATCGCGAATTGCTCATCAAGCCCGAGCGCCGGCAGGACTAGCAGCCCACGCTTTTACATTTGGCGCGGGCAGGCGTCAGGAACGCATGCGCACCAGCGCCGAGGCGGCGATCGCCAGCCAGCCGGTAATGAGTAGCGTGCCGCCGATCGGCGCCGACAGCGGGAACAGCCGCGACCCGATGAAATCGCGGGCCAGCAGATCGCCGCAGAACAGCAGAAGCCCAACCAGCAGGATCAGGCTGCCGATGCGCAGCATCCGGTTCGCCCCAAGCAATCCGGCGGCGAGGAAGACCGGCGCATGCATCAGCAGGAAGGATGCGGCGGTGCCGACGAAGGCGCCGCCCAGATGCGCCGCCGCGGCCGACAGCGCCACGCCGGCGGCGCCGCACAGGCCGCCGGCCAGGACGAGGATACGGCCGCTGTTGTCGGAAGGTCGTTCGGCCGTGCTCATGTCCATGGCTCCGTGATATCAGAGGGATGCCCAATCCCGTCAGGACTTGCCGGCTTTGGCGAGCATGTCCTGCTCGCGGCGCGACTGTGCCAGCCAGTTATACACCGCGCCCCCGGCCATCAAGACGGATGTGCCCAGAAACACCGAGCGCATGCCGAAATGGCCGCCGGCAAAGCCGCCGAGCAGGGGACCGGCGACCTGCCCGACATACTGGGCGGAAATCGACAGGCCGAGCACATTGCCGCCGACCCCATCGGGAACATTGTGGCGGATCACGCTGGTGATGCAGGGCAAGAGCCCGCCCAGCGCCAGGCCCATCAGGAAACGCAGGCCGATGAGTTGCCAGCTTTGCGTGACGAAGGCCTGCGGGATCAGCAGCAGTGCCGAGACGGCAAGCGCGCCGATGATGACGTTCCAGTGGCCGACGCGGTCGGCGAGTTTGCCGAGGCGCGAAGCCGACAGGATGGCGCCAAGGGCCGCCGCCGACATGACGACGCCTGATATCAGCGTGACGCGGCTCTGGTCCTCGATGAGCTGCTGCACATAGACGGTGATGATCGGCTCGATCGACATGGTGGCGAAGCTCAACAGCATGCCGGTCGCCAGCATGGCGACGACAGGCCGCTTGTCGGGGATTTGTGCCCAGCCGCCTTTCTGCTTCTGCTTCGACGCGGCGTCTGCTGTTTTCGGCCGGGGATTCTCCTTGATCAGAAACGTGGTCGCCAGGAACGCCAGGAAGATGACGCCGCCGGAGAGGAGAAAGGTGGCGCGGATGCCGATCAGCGGCGGCAGGGCGCCGCCCACCAGTGGGCCGACCAGAGCCCCACCCGTGATGCCGGCCGACAGCAGGCCCAGCGCCCAGCCGGAGCGTTCCTTCGGCGTCTGCATGGCAACGAGGATGGTCGATCCCGAGGAATAGCCACCGGCAAACCCGATCAGCAGCCGCAGCAGCACCAGTTGCCAGACCGTCTGCACCATGCCGGTCAGCGACATGCATATGGCCATGCCGAAGCTGGCGCGAACCAGCATCACCTTGCGGCCGTAGCGGTCGCCGAGACGTCCCCAGAGCGGCGCCACCAGCGCCGCCGCGAAGAACGTCGCGCCATAGGCTATCCCCGACCATTGCACGATCGCCGCGTGGCCCTCGGCGCCGAGCTGCTCGATATAGAGCGGCAGGAACGGCAAAAGCAGCGTCATGGCGACAAGCGTCGAAAACGATCCGGCAACGCACACGAACAGATTGCGCCGCCAGTGGATGTTGTAGGTGCTGTCGGTCGCCGGGGGCGTGTTCTGCTGCTGCATGTCATATGTCCTGTCCCAGCAACTCTTATCGATGCTTGCTGCGGATACCAATTTGGGATACCAAGATGGTGCCCCTGATGGACGCAAGCTTGACCGCTGTCAATGCGACCGTCTCAAACGTGATCGGAAAAGGCGGCCGGCAAGACGATCGCCAGCAACGATCAGAAAATGGAAACGACAATGTCGCAGATGCAGAGCGTCGAAAAACAGCTTCGGCAAATGATCCTGGGCCTCGAGATCGGTCCCGGCGAGAAGCTGACGGAGCGCTGGATCGAGAGCCGCTTCGGCGCGTCGCGAACCCCGGTCAGGGCAGCACTTCTGCGGCTCGAGACCGAGGGCCTGGTCGGCAGGGACGGACGTGGCTGGACGGTGTCGCCGATCAATCTGGCTGAACTCGAGCAGATCGCCGTCTACAGGGAAGCGGTCGAGGTTGCGGCGCTTCGCCTGACATGCAGCCTGGCGGACCGGAGCGCCCTCGATGTCATCGAGGCGATGCTCGAGTCCTGCGACAACGACACGCCGCGCGAGGAATGGCATCGCGTCGGCATGGATTTTCACATCGAACTGGCGCGTCTGTCGGGCAATGAATTCCTGTTCCGGGC
>NZ_RZPH01000729.1:0-3150 GCF_004022825.1 Mesorhizobium sp. M7A.F.Ca.CA.004.04.2.1 | reverse complement strand
GTTCCATCCCGACCGCAACCCCGGCGATCATTCCTGCGAGCACAAGTTCAAGGAAATCAACGAAGCCTACGAGACGCTGAAAGACCCGCAGAAGCGCGCGGCCTACGACCGCTTTGGCCACGCCGCCTTCGAACAGGGCGGCATGAATGGCGGCGCGCAAGGTTTTGGCGCCGGCGGTTTCGCCGATATCTTCGAGGACATTTTCGGCGACATGATGGGCGGGCGCCAGCGCCGTTCGTCGGGCGGCCGCGAACGCGGCGCCGACCTGCGCTACAACATGGAAATCACCCTGGAAGAGGCTTTTGCCGGCAAGACCGCGCAGATCCGGGTGCCGGCGTCGATCTCCTGCTCTGAATGTTCGGGCAGCGGCGCCAAGCCCGGCACCCAGCCCGTCACCTGCTCGATGTGCAACGGCCACGGCAAGGTGCGCGCCACGCAAGGTTTCTTCTCGATCGAACGGACCTGCCCGCAATGCCAGGGCCGCGGCCAGACAATCAAGGATCCGTGCCCGAAATGCGCCGGCCAGGGCCGCGTCACCGAGGAGCGTTCGCTGTCGGTCAACATCCCGGCCGGCATCGAGGACGGCACCCGCATCCGCCTTGCCAATGAGGGCGAAGCCGGCCTGCGCGGCGGGCCATCGGGCGACCTCTATATTTTCCTGGCGGTCAAACCGCACGAGTTCTTCCAACGCGACGGCGCCGACCTGTATTGCAAGGTGCCGATCTCGATGACGACGGCAGCCCTTGGCGGCTCCTTCGAGGTGACGACGCTGGACGGCACGCAGACAAAGGTCAAGGTGACCGAGGGCACGCAGAACGGGCGCCAGTTCCGTCTCAAGGGCAAGGGCATGCCTGTGCTGCGTCAGCCCAATGTCGGCGACCTCTACATCCAGACCGCGGTCGAGACGCCGCAGAACCTGACCCGCCGCCAGCGTGAGCTGCTGGAGGAGTTCGAACAGCTCTCCTCGCAGGACAATTCGCCCCAATCGAGCGGCTTTTTTGCCCGCATGAAGGATTTTTTCGAGTCCTTTGGCGAACGTTGATGCACTTTGGCCAGCCTAAGCCGATTTGCAACGCGTAAATCCTTGAATCGCGTCACCCCTTGAGACGCGACGAAAATTATCTTATCCACGACATGCGTCCGGCCGCGCCTTGCCTAGCACCGCTCAGGTGCTAAGTAACTTTGCGGGAAGCGCTGAGGAGAGCTTGCATGACACGTGGCCCTGGACTGCGGAAGGCGCTTGTCGAAAAGTTCGACGACGAACTCAAATTCTTCAAGGGCTGGATCGACAAGCCGAAGGCGGTTGGTTCGATCGTGCCCACCAGTTCGGTCACCGCGCGCAAAATGGCCTCGATCGTCAATCCTAAATCCGGCCTGCCGGTGCTTGAGGTCGGCCCCGGTACCGGCGTGATCACCCGCGCCATCCTCGCTCAGGGCGTGCGGCCCGAAAACCTCTACGCGGTCGAGTATTCCGCGGATTTCGTCCGTCATCTGCGGCGGCTCTATCCCGGCGTCAACGTCATCGAGGGCGATGCCTTCAATCTCAACGCCACGCTTGGCGACAAGAGCGGGATGATCTTCGATTCCGTCGTTTCCGGCGTGCCGCTGCTCAACTTCCCGGTCGCCCAGCGCATTGCCTATATCGAGAGCCTGCTCGACCGCATCCCGGCCGGACGGCCGATCGTGCAGCTGACCTACGGCCCGATGTCGCCGATCCCGGCCGGCCGTGGCAATTATACGGTCAAGCATTTCGATTTCATCCTTCGCAACATCCCGCCGACCCAGCTGTGGATCTACCGCCGCGAAGCGCATTAGTTTCTCGGAGCGGAACCGCTCGGCGACTCGCGCAAACTCTATGACTTCGTCATCCACGGGCGGAGCAAGGAGCGCAGCGACGCAGCGCAGACCCGAGGATCCATGCCGCGACTTCCGAGTGCACGCCACGGCGCAGAGTTCTGTTCCGCCGCACTCTACGGTCAAGGTCACGGAATGGATCCCAGGGTCTCCGCGACGGAGCTTCGCTCCTGCTTCGCCCAGGGATGACGAAGTTGGCGTTGATTTGCTCGATCCTTGGCTGTACCTGTCCGGGAGCAAGGGTGGCCAATGGCAGTGATCCCGAAAATCCTCGTCTTCGCCGGCTCGGTGCGCAGCGGCGCCTATAGCGGCAGGACGGCCGACGTGGCGCAGAAGGAACTTGCCATGCAAGGCGCCGAGGTGACCCGCATCTCGCTTGCCGACTATCCCTTGCCGATCCTGGACGAGGATCTGGAAAAGGAAAAAGGCGTTCCCGAAAACGCCCAGAAACTCGGCCGTCTGGTGATCGCCCATGACGGGCTGCTGATCGCCACGCCCGAATATAACGGCTCCATTCCGCCGCTGCTCAAGAACACGATCGACTGGGTGAGCCGGGTGCGCAGGGATGGCGGGCGGCCGGTGAGGCCACTTGCCGGCAAGGTCGTTGGCCTCTGTTCGTCCTCCAGCGGGCACTTTGCCGGCATCCGCTGCATCAACCATCTGCGCGCCGTGTTGGTACGTTGCCAGATGGAGGTGGTGACGCCGGAATGCTCGGTGCCCGAGGGTGGCAGCGCCTTCGACGAGGACGGCAATTTCCGTGACGAAAGACTGTACAAATCGATGGAGCATCTATGCCGCACGCTGATCGAAACCTCGCGCATGCTGTCCACCCGGATAGAGACATGATTGCCAGCACCTTGCAGGCCCAATCCATGCAGGAAAGGCTGATCGTCGGCCTCGACGTGCCGACAGTGAGAGAAGCCGAGCAGGCGGTGCGCGAACTCGACGGCGTCGTCTCCTTCTACAAGATCGGCTACCAGCTTGCCTTCGCCGGCGGGCTCGATTTCGCCAGGGAACTGACCAGCGGCGGCACCAAGGTCTTCCTCGACATGAAGCTGCTCGACATCGACCACACGGTGGCCAAGGGCGTCGAGAACATCGTCAAGATGGGCATGACCATGCTGACCATCCACGCCTATCCCAAGGCGATGGCGGCGGCGGTGGAAGCAGCGCGCGGCAGCGACCTTTGCCTGCTTGCCGTCAGCGTGCTGACCTCGATGGACGAGCAGGACATGATCGATGTCGGTTACGAGTACGACCCGCATACGCTGGTGCTGCGGCGCTCGGAACAGGCGC
>NZ_RZPH01000728.1:0-3157 GCF_004022825.1 Mesorhizobium sp. M7A.F.Ca.CA.004.04.2.1 | reverse complement strand
GTTCTGTAGTTGTTGCAACCCGATGAAAAACGAGGATCCGTAATGGCGAACAACAACATCGACAACGCCTTCACCGCCCGTTCCAAAACGGGCGCCGCGTTCGAGCCGACCTACTCCGGCGCGCTGTCGTTCATGCGGCGCAAATACACCAAGGACGTGAAGGGCGCGGATGCTGTGGTGTGGGGTATTCCCTTCGATGCCGCCGTCACCAACCGGCCCGGCGCCCGCTTCGGGCCGCAGGCGATCCGCCGCGCCTCGGCGATCCTCGATAACGACCCGCAATATCCGTTCTCACGCGATTTGTTCGAGCATCTGGCGGTGGTCGACTATGGCGATTGCCTGCTCGATTCGGGCAATCACCAGAAGACACCCGGCACGATCGAACGTGAAGCGGCCAAGATCCTGAAGTCCGGCGCCTTCCTGCTGACGCTCGGCGGCGATCATTTCGTCACCTGGCCGCTGCTCAAGGCGCATGCCGCCGTCCATGGTCCGCTCGCCTTGGTGCAGTTCGACGCCCATCAGGACACCTGGCCGGACGACGGCAAGCGCATCGACCACGGATCCTTCGTCGGCCGTGCCGTCAAGGAAGGCATCATCGACCCCGACCGCTCGATCCAGATCGGCATCCGCACCCATGCACCCGACACGTTCGGCATCAAGATCCTCCATGGCCATGAAATCGAGGAGATGCGGGCGTCCGATATCGCCTACGCCATCGTCGACCGCACCGGCGGCAAGAAGACCTACCTCACCTTCGACATCGACTGCCTCGATCCGGCCTACGCGCCTGGCACAGGCACGCCAGTTGCCGGCGGGCCGTCCTCGGCGAAGATCCTGTCGACGCTGCGCCAACTCAACCAGATCGATATTGTCGGTGCCGACATCGTAGAGGTTGCGCCGGCCTATGATCACGCCGATATAACGGCGATCGCCGGCTCGATGGTGGCCATGCAATATCTCGGCCTGCTGGCTGAGCGAAAGGCCCGGCTTGAAGAGTTGAACAACGGCAACCACAATGGTGCCGCAGTGATTCAAGGTCAGGGCATATAATCTTGAAATATCAGGGAATTTGATCAACCCATGAAACCGAAAATCTTCATCGACGGCGAACACGGCACCACCGGCCTGCAGATCAGGGCGCTGCTTGCCGAGCGCAGTGATCTGGAGATCATGTCCATCCCGACCGAACGCCGCAAGGAAACGGCGGCGCGCGCCGAGTTTCTCAACGCCGCCGATGTCGCGATCCTGTGCCTCCCTGACGACGCGGCGAAGGAAAGCGTCTCGCTGATCGCCAACGACACCACCAAGGTCATCGATGCGTCGACCGCGCATCGCGTGGCGGAAGGCTGGGCGTATGGTTTCGCCGAGATGGACAAGGACCAGGCAAAGGCGATCGCCTCGGCAAAACGCGTCGCCAACCCAGGCTGCTGGCCGCAGGGACCGATCGCCACGCTACGGCCGCTGGTCACGTCAGGCCTGCTGCCGGCGGATTTCCCGATCACCGTCAACGGCATTTCGGGCTATTCGGGCGGCGGACGGCCGATGATCGAGGACTATGTCGCCAAGGGCGAGGAAGCCTCGGAATTCCTGCCCTACGGCCTCACGCTTCAGCACAAGCACGTGCCGGAATTGAGGGCCTATGCCAGGCTGTCGCATGATCCGATCATGCAGCCGGCGGTCGGCAATTTCGCGCAAGGCATGATCACCGTCGTGCCGTTGCAGCTTGGCGGCCTCGACCATGTGCCGACCGGTGCGGAGCTGCATGCGGCGATTGCCGACCATTTCGCCGCCATCAAGGGCGGCGTGGTCGAAGTGGCGCCCTATGCGCATTCGGAGCGCATGCCGGAGATCAATCCCGAGGTCTACAACGGCACCAACCGGATGAAGGTCTATGTCTTTGCCAATGACAAACGGGCGCAGGCCCTGCTGCTGGCGGTCTATGACAATCTTGGCAAGGGTGCCTCCGGTGCCGCCGTGCAGAACATGGACCTGATGCTCGGCCTCTGATGGACACGCCAGCCTTTCCGGCGCGCTGGAAAGTCAGCGCGCCCGAACTCATTGCCGAGACCTTTTCGAGCCGCATCTGGAAGGTTTTGCGCGAAGACGGGTCGCCGGCGATCGTCAAGGCGCTCAAGCCTTTCGACGATGTCGCCGACGAGTTGCGCGGCGAGCATTATCTCGCCTGGCGGAGCGGCGAAGGCGCGGTGCGTCTGCTCGGCCGCGACGGCCACAGCATGCTGCTCGAATACGCCGGTGAAACGCTGCTTCAGCAGGTTCTCGAAGAACAGGGCGACTTTGCCGCGACCGTAATCGCGGCCGAGGTGATGGCGAAACTGTTTTCACAGGGGAAAGACCCCTTCCCGCCCGAACTTCAGCCACTGAGGGAACGGTTCGCCAGCCTGTTCAACAAGGCAAATGCCGATCGCGACGCCGGCCATGAGAGCCTCTATGTCGAGGCCGCCACTATTGCCGACCGGCTGCTGGCCGATCCGCACGATATCAGGCCACTGCATGGCGACCTGCATCACGAGAACATCCTGCACGGACGGCGCGGCTGGCTGGCTATCGATCCGAAGGGCGTGCTCGGCGATCCCGGCTTCGATGCGGCGAACATGTTCTACAACCCGCTCGAGCGGGACGATCTCTGCCTCGACCCCGAGCGGATCGCTGGTATGGCCGGGATTTTTGCCAAAACGCTGGGCCAGACACCACCCGCCATCCTTGATCATGCCATCGCCTATGGTTGCCTCTCGGCGTCATGGCATCATGAGGAC
This sequence comes from Mesorhizobium sp. M7A.F.Ca.CA.004.04.2.1, assembly GCF_004022825.1. NCBI lineage: Bacteria > Pseudomonadati > Pseudomonadota > Alphaproteobacteria > Hyphomicrobiales > Phyllobacteriaceae > Mesorhizobium > Mesorhizobium sp. M7A.F.Ca.CA.004.04.2.1. Next base: position 383 of record NZ_RZPH01000728.1, on the reverse strand, counting down.
GACAATGCGGTCGAGGAGAACCGCGAATTGTCGGTCGTCAAGGCGATCCGGGCGGTACGGGCAAGCTTCTGATCCGGACCCGGTAGATCAGCTCAAGATCAGCCCCTGAGCGCTATTCCCGCCGGCAAGGGACAAGCACCCTTGGTGCCGCGCCAATGGGCGGCTGCAAACCCCAGGACGACGAGCGCAAATCCCTGATGGGTCAGCGCCAAATGCAGCGGCACATGCATCAGCAGCGTGCCGATACCGATCGAAGCTTGGACCAGCACCAGTAGAAACAGCAGCGTCGCGCGCCGCGCATGCGTTGTTTCAGGCAGCCGCCCATTGGCGCGGCACCAAGGGTGCTTGTCCCTTGCCGGCGGGAATAGCGCTCAGGGGCTGAT
>NZ_RZPH01000727.1:0-3160 GCF_004022825.1 Mesorhizobium sp. M7A.F.Ca.CA.004.04.2.1 | reverse complement strand
CCGACGGCCAGGCCCAGGTAACGTGGTATGACAGCGACCTGAAGTCCACCACCCTGGGCAGCGAGCTCGCGAAGGGCAATAATGGCTTCGGCTATGCTGTGAGCATCGAAGCCGGCCAGAAGTTCGCGCTCGGGGCCAAATGGACGCTGACGCCGCAGGCTCAGCTCTCCTATTCTTCGGTCCGCTTCGACAGCTTCACCGATCCGTTCGACGCAGCGGTGTCGCTGAGCCGCAGTGAGGCGCTGATCGGCCGTGCCGGCCTGTCGCTCGACTATGAGGACGCCTGGACCGGCGCCCAGGGCAAGGTCAGCCGCTCGCATTTCTACGGCATTGCCAATCTCTATTACGACTTCCTCGACGGCAATGACGTGGATGTCTCCGGCACCGCGCTTCACGAGCACGACCAGCCGCTGTGGGGCGGTGTCGGTCTCGGCGGATCGCTCTCCTGGGCCGACGATCGCTACACGGTCTTCGGGGAAGCCTTCGCAAAGTCGAGCCTGAAGGAATTCGGCGACAGCCGCTCCATCGGCGCGAAGCTCGGCCTCAGCGTCAAGTGGTAGTCAGCAGGTTGACGGCTGACAAAGACAATGAGCCCTGATTCGAGTGCGCCGGGCTGGACAGGAATGGATGAAGATATGACCCGTAAGAGCTGGGGTAGAAGCCTCCTCCTGGTGGCCACCGCGCTGCTCATCATGGGCTTTGCGATTTCGGCATTTGCTCAAGAGAAGACAGGCCTTCCAGGCGGTGCTACTTCGCTCCAGGAGAGCTACCAGGACTGGAACCTAACCTGTCAAAGCGGGGCACCACAAATAGCGTGCGCTGTCTCCCAGCAACAAACGCAGCAGAACGGGCAGCGGGTGATGGCTGTCGAGCTTAGGCGAAACAGCGACGGCACGCTCGCCGGCAATCTCGTTCTTCCGTTTGGCCTCCTGCTCGACGCCGGTGCCACACTGCAGATTGACGACAGCCAGCCGCTGGCGGCGCTGCGCCTCTCCACCTGCCTGCCGGCCGGCTGCATCGTGCCGCTCAGCCTCGGGGAAGAAACAGTCGCAGCTTTGCGGGCCGGTTCGGTGCTCAAGATAAAGGTCAGAAGCGCAGATCAGAAGGAGGTGGTCCTGCCCGTGTCGTTGAAAGGACTTGCACCTGCTCTGGACAGGCTTGGCGTCCTCGCTGGAGCGTGACAATTCCTGCCGGAGCGCGTTTCTTAGCGAAAAGCCGATGCTTGCCACCGGTTCAAGTAGCACTGTGCTGGGTCGTAATGCAGGGGTAGGCTAGTGACTGACAATAAAGCCGTCGGTCCGCTGCCGGTCTCAACGCGGACGTCAACGGTTCTACAATTGGCCATCGACTGGGGTTCTTGGAAGCTTTTCGAACTTTCTGCCTTGCGCCTCCGGCCGAATTGCGTGGGCTTACTCAGGACGTTGGGGCGGCTGAACTAGCTGCGGTGCAAACTTGATCGAGATGCTCATCTGGGGTTCGAGCCGGTAGACCGTATCGCCGACGTTCAGCATGGGGGCAAAAATCTTTCTCGCGGTGACTAGCCCGGCTACTTGAAACTGGAGCTTTTGTCGCGTGCGCTGAGTCGGGTTGCCAATGAAATGGCTGCTCTTGAAGATCCCCAGCCCGAGGCTGCCGGCCCGCTCCGGCCGTGCTGGCTCTTCACGTCCGAAGAGGCAGCGATGCCAACCGCCGTTGCCATGGCGGGGACGATCCAGTGCGTCGTCATCGGGCCGCTCCGGCGTCAACGCCAGTGGATCCGCCAGTCCTGATCAACGGAGGTCCGATAGGAGGGTCCCTTCTTCGATAGCGTTGAAGGGCGTGATCCGGCGACCTAAAGCGCGTTGCGTTGAAGCGGATTTATGCGACGCACTTTAGGTTCTTTTTTCTATTTGCATGTCGTCCTCTGATAACCGAGGTCAATTTTTAGGCGACATGCATTACGCGCGTCCTAGTTGTGGCCGCCGAGTGTGTTCACGGTCGCGCAGAACGCGGTGAATGGCTGCATTACCTCACCCGCGCACTCACCCTTCATCTGTGCCTGCTTTTCGGCCGGCATGGAAAAAAAGACGCGCTCAAAATCAACCCGGGGCTTCATGGTTTTCATGCTGGAGTCGGTGAAGAACGGCATCATCGTGTCCGGCTCATCCAATGCCCCGGCCAGAGCATGGCCACCAAAAATCGAAAGACTGAATGTTGCAGCGAGACAGATAGCTTTGATGTTCATAAGAAATTTCCTCTCGTGTTAAACGGTTGCCCCAACGACAATCACGTTGGAATTCACAGGGTAGCATCTTCCCGGCTACAGTATTTCCGATGGGCACGGTCTTTTCTGCCTGAACGATGCTTGTGAGGGGGCAACTCGAAGCTGGTTTGGGAACATCAAGACAGAATGACTCCGCCGCCTATGACCTGTTGAACACGCAGCATCAACTTCCTTAAGCATGGATTTCGAACAACGTGCCTGTTCGCTGACGCCGACATCATCCCGGTTGCCAAACCGGTCCAAAAGCTATTCGCCGATGCGAAGACGGTGGCGTTAGCACCGAGATCGAGGAAGAAACCGTTAGCGGGCTCGAAATGCAGGGAGCAAGAGACGACGGCCCGAGTGCAAGCCAACCGGAGCACGATTGAAATGGCGCGCCGATCATTCCAGATCGGAAAGATCGGGCAAGCCTTGAGACAGCATGGTCCATACGGATAGACATAAGGATTATATCTAGGTAGGGGGAGCTCGAATACATGATGTAGACTGGTGAACTCCCGTAGAGTTGAGCACCTTGCCTGCCCGAATATTCTGAGCCCGTACTCGCCGAGGGTTTATCGGATAGGGTCGGAGCAGAAACGCGGAAGTCAGGGGTCCTGTTGGTCCCGCTACCGCCGCCCAATCAAGCTTCGACGGCGATCCGTTCCCTCCAAGAAACACAGGTTTCATGAAGGGCATAGGCCAATGACTATTCAGTCGCTTCCAACTTTTCCGAGAGGGATGGCTCCCATCGGTCTCCTGGTATCGAACGCCGTGTGTGAGCCTGAACGGCGCCAATCCGCAAGTGCTGCGGCGATGGGGACATCGAGTATGTCGCCGGAGACCGCGGGCTCGACCTTCCGGATCGACGTCCCCTACATGGATATGGTGCTTTCGATCTCCGCGCAGCCCTCGGGC
>NZ_RZPH01000726.1:0-3162 GCF_004022825.1 Mesorhizobium sp. M7A.F.Ca.CA.004.04.2.1 | reverse complement strand
CCCGGGCGCCGTCACGCGCATCGATCATCATGCCACGCGGCCCAAGATTGCCTGATATCCAGTCGCCGACCACCGGCTCGGCCGTCTTCCACATGTTGAAGGCCGGGTCGAGCGTGCGCGCCACGCCCTCGACCACCACCATGGTCTTCTGCAACAGGATCAATTCGGGCCGCGTCGCCATGTCGAAGAGTTCGGTGACCTCGAACAGCAGCGTCAGAAGCTTGGCCATCGAGATGGTCTCGGCCGGCTGGCCATGGATCGGCTCCCCGATCGCCCGGATCGCCTGCGCGAAGGCCGCGACATTGTGCTGGCGTGGCACATAGCCGGCCTCGAAATGGACCTCGGCGACACGCAGATAGTCGCGCGTGATGAAGCCGTAGAGAATTTCGGCGAGGAAGCGGCGCTCCTTCTTGCCGAGCCTGCCGGCAATGCCGAGATCGACGGCAACGATGGTGCCGTTTGCCTCGACGAACAAATTGCCCGGATGCATGTCGGCATGGAAGAAGCCGTCGCGCAGGGTGTGGCGCAGGAACGACTGGATGAGATTGGCTGCGATCGCCTTCAGATCGTGGCCGGCGGCCTCCAGGCCGGCAATGTCGTTCATCTTGACGCCGTCGACCCACTCCATGGTCAAGACGTCGCGGCCGGTGCGCTCCCAGTCGACGGACGGCACGCGAAAGCCGGGGTCATCCCTGGTGCTTTCGCCGAGCTCCGAGAGAGCCGCCGCCTCGAGGCGAAGATCCATCTCGATCTTGGTGGTCTGCGCCAGCGTCTGGGTGACCTCGACCGGCCGCAGCCGGCGGGACGAGGGGATGTATTTCTCCTGCAGGCGAGCGGCGAGGAAATAGCTTTCGAGATCCTGGAAGAAACGGCGGCGCACGCCGGGACGGATCACCTTGACCGCCACCTTGGTGGCAATGCCGTCATGGACAGCGTCGGCGGCATGGACCTGGGCGATGGAGGCGGCGGCGACCGGGTCGCCGAATTGCGTATAGAGATCGCCGATCTTGCGCCCGAGCGAAGCCTCGATCGCCGCGATGGCCTCGGCCCGGGGGAAGGTGTGCATCTTGTCCTGCAACGTGGCGAGATCGAGCGCCATGTCGTTGCCGACGACGTCGGGCCGTGTCGCCAGGAACTGGCCGAGCTTTACATAAGATGGACCGAGCCGGACGACCGCCTTGGCCAGCCGGTCGCTGCGCTCATAGGCCAGCGCGCGGCGGCGGGTGAACAGCCGCGCCATCCGCCATCCGAACTTCGGCAGGCCGGACAGTTCCTCACCCGGCAGAGCGGCGACGACACCCTCGCGGACCAGCACCCAGCCGGCCCTTACGAGCCGGAATCCTGCACTGACATTGCTCATGGCAGCGCCAATCCTGCCGGCTCTTTGAACCGGCATAGCACGCGTCGGTTGTGAGAAATGCGGCCCGGCCTCAAAGCTTCCAGCCCGAATGAAGTGCTGCAATACCGCCGGAGTAGTTGCGGAAGGAAACGCGGTCGAAGCCGGCGCGGGAAATCATCGTCGCGAAATTCTGTTGATTGGGAAACCTGGCGATCGATTCGACCAGATAGGAATAGGGTTCGCCGTCGCCAGTGACCATCTTGCCGATCTTTGGAATGGCGTTGAACGACCAGGCTTCGTAGGCCTTGTCGAGAAGCGGCATCTCGACCTCGGAAAACTCTAGGCACAGGAAGCGCCCGCCGGGCTTCAGCACGCGAAACGCTTCGCCCAAGGCCACCTCGATGCGCGGCACGTTGCGGATGCCGAAAGCGATGGTGTAAGCGTCGAATGTGGCATCGGCAAAGGGCAGTTCCTCGGCATTGGCCTCGACGAAATCGGTGTTGCCGGACAGGCCCTTCTTTTCGGCCCGGTCGCGGCCGACAGCCAGCATCGAGCCATTGATGTCGAGCACGGTGGCATGGGCATTGCCGTGGCTGGCATCGACGATGCGGAAGGCGATGTCGCCGGTGCCGCCGGCAACGTCCAGCACGCGCCAGCCGATCCTTTTGGGAGGATTGAGCCAGGTGACCATGGCGTCCTTCCACAGCCGGTGCAGGCCGGCCGACATCAGATCGTTCATCAGGTCGTAGCGGTTGGCGACCTTGTGGAAAACATCGTTGACCAGGGACTGCTTGTCGCCAGCCCCTACACGCTTGAAACCATAGGAGGTTTCCATGCCGCCCGCGGCCGTGGTTCTCTCAACTGACATTTTTTTGATCCGTCATAAAACCGGCGGGACCATAGCCGATCGATGGTGCGGGCGCTATTGTTTAAGGCGCGGTGTTCAGCCGCGCTTCCAGGTGGCGGGTTTTCGAGACCTGGACGGACCGACGGGATGGTTGAATGCCTTTGAAAGCGGAACTGCACTGCCACATCGAAGGGGCAGCGGCGCCCGAACTCGTCATCCGCCAGGCGCAGAAATACGGCAAGGACACCTCGCCCTATATCCAGAACGGTTCCTTCGTCTGGCATGACTTCACCTCCTTCCTGGCGGCTTATGATTTTTCCGCCGATCTGTTCCGGACCGAGGAGGACTATGCGCGGCTGGCCGACCATTATCTGACCAGTCTCGCTCGCGACGGCGCCATCTATTCCGAGGTGTTCACCTCGCCGGACCACGCGAAAAAGGCCGGCCTGTCGCCCAAGGCCTATACCGATGCGCTCGGCGAAGGCATGGCCCGCGCCAAGGCCAAGACCGGCATCGAGGGCCGCATGATCGTCACCGGCGTGCGCCATGTCGGCGTCGAGTCGATCGAGCAGGCGGCGCGCTTTGCGGCGCGCTGCGGGCATCCGCTGGTCACCGGTTTCGGTGTCGCCGGCGATGAGCGCATCGGCGATATGGAGGACTATGTCAGGGCTTTCGAGATCGCCCGCGAGGCCGGGCTCGGCATCACCATCCACGCCGGCGAATTGACGGGCTGGGAGACCGTCCAGGCGGCGCTCGATCATATCCGTCCGTCCCGCATCGGCCATGGCGTGCGCGCCATCGAGAACCCGGACCTCGTCCGGCGCATCGCCGACGAGGGCGTCGTGCTGGAATGCTGCCCCGGTTCCAACATCGCGCTCAAGGTGTTCGACAGTTTCGCCGATCATCCATTTCCGGCCCTGCAGGCGGCCGGCTGCAAGGTGACGCTCAATTCCGACGATCCGCCCTATTTCTGGAC
>NZ_RZPH01000725.1:0-3169 GCF_004022825.1 Mesorhizobium sp. M7A.F.Ca.CA.004.04.2.1 | reverse complement strand
ATCGTCCGCGAATGGCAGTCAGCTTGGCAATTGACGCGTTCATGAGGCGAATCCCGCTGAAAATGGCTTCGCGCGGCAAATTAGATCGATTCAATTTTCAGTCAAGGCTCTTTCGGGAAGCATTTTGGGCCAAACATAGCCTTAAGCGATCGCTGGGGCGACGGCGTCAATGGTCCTGGGGGCGCCTTGCCTCGAATTCGGCCTTCTTGGCGTCGGAGGCCTCGGTCTGGTTCAGCGCCTGCCATTCCCCATAAGGCATGCCGTAGACGATCTCGCGTGACTGATCCTTGGTGAGATCGACGCCCTCGGCATTGGCTGCCTCGCGATACCAGTTCGACAGGCAGTTGCGGCAGAAGCCGGCAAGATTCATCAGGTCGATGTTCTGCACATCGTTGCGCTCGCGCAGATGCTCGACCAGCCGGCGGAAGGCGGCCGCTTCGAAATCGCGTTGCTGCTCGTCGCTGAGTTCGGTCATCGAAACCTCCGTCATAGCGGCCCGGTGCGCGAGCCGAACATCTTCACCACATGTATATCGGGACGGCGGTCGATCGCGTCAACGATCGGCGCCAACCGTTCGGCCCAGGCGAGCGCGCCCTTCTGGTCCGATATCAGATCCTGTCGGATCTCGATCAGCGCATGGGCGAAGCCGTTGACGATGGCATGCTTGTACATGGTGTCGCCGCGCAGCGCGCCGTCATAGGGTTCGTTGTCGCCGACGACGAGGTTCCTGTCCTGCGCCAGCATGTCTATCAACGGCCGCGCCACGCGGTCGTCGAGGTCCCACAGGATGCCGACGTGCCAAGGACGCTGGATTCCTTGCATGGCCGGGGTGAAGGAATGCACCGAAAAGATGAAGGGCGTCTGGGCGGAAGCCTGTGCGACCGATGCGATCATGGCGCCGACGGCGTCGTGATAGGGCCGGTAGAACCCGTCGAGCCGCCTCTCGCGCTCATCGGCAGTAATGGGGTAATTCCCAGGTACGACAGTGCCGTCATAAAGCTGGCGAATGAGCGTCGGATCGTCTTCGCCGCGATTGGGATCGATCAGCAGTCGCGAAAAATTGGCGAGCACCGCCGGCACGCCGAGCAGGGCAGCCAGTTCGCGCGTCACCGCCTCGACGCCGATGTCATAGGCGATGTGCCGGTCGAACTCGGCCGAGGGCAGGCCGAGGCTGCCGTAGTCGTCGGGCAGGTCGCGACGGGCATGATCGCCCAACAGCACGATGCCTCGCTTGCGGTCGCCCTCGATGATGTCGAAAGGCGCGAAAACTGTGGATCGGGTCATTGGCGGGAAATGGTCTGTTCGCGGGCTTCCGGGGAGGGTGCTATCGTCATTCCACGAAGACGACGCTTGCGCAATGCCGTTGTTTGGCCAAGGTTTCCCGGGAAATCTGGCACACGTCGGCGAATTGTGCGCCGGAGCCTTTCTAAATCGATTGGAATTGGACAAAACGGTGCGTTGACATGCGCCCGGACTTTTCCGAAAAGGGGCGCAGAGAGATGCTGATGTGGTTTTTGAGGGGTTTTCGGATGAGTTCCGCCGGCGGGCAGCGCATGCGCTCTGCCTTTGCCATGCCGCTCCTCACTCTTGCCATGGGCCTGTCGGCCATGGTCGTGGCTTCGCCGGCGCGTGCCGATTTCCGCGTCTGCAACGCCACGCAGAACCTGGTCGGCGTCGGCATCGGCTATCGCGCCAAGGCCGGCTGGATCACCGAAGGCTGGTGGCACATCGAGGGATCGAGCTGCAAGACGCTGATCGAAGGGCCGCTGTCATCAAGGTTTTACTATCTTTATGCAGAAGACGCCGAACGCGGCGGACGCTGGGACGGCCCGATCAACATGTGCGTGGCTGAAAAAGAGTTCAAGATCGCAGGCGTGACCGACTGCGTTGCCCGGGGCTTCCAGCGCGCCGGATTCCAGGAATATGACACGGGCGAACAGGCAAGCTGGATGGTCCAGCTGACCGATGAGTCCACAACGGGAGGCGCTCCAGCCGCCCCGGGAACAAACAGTCAATGAGACGTAGCCGCAAGGTCAAGATCCTAGCCACCATCGGTCCGGCCTCCTCGTCGGAGGAGATGCTGAAGAAACTGTTCGAAGCGGGCGCCGATGTGTTCCGCATCAATATGAGCCATACCGACCATGAACTGATGCGCACGCTGGTCGGACGCATCCGCGCTGTCGAGGAAGCGGTTGGCCGGCCGATCGGCATCCTGGCCGACCTGCAAGGACCAAAGCTGCGCGTCGGCAAGTTCGCCAATGGCAAGGAAGTGCTGACGCAAGGCCAGACCTTCACCCTCGACGACAATCCCGAGCCCGGCACCTCGACCAGGGTCTATCTGCCGCATCCGGAAATCCTGAGCTCGGTCGAAGCCGGCCATCGCCTGCTGATCGACGATGGCAAGCTCGAGCTGAAGGCGGTGAAGAGCGACGGCAAGTCGATCGTCTGCACCGTCGTCGCCGGCACCACGATTTCCGACAAGAAAGGCGTCAGCTTGCCCGACACCGATCTGCCGGTCGGCGCGCTGACCGAGAAGGACCGCAAGGACCTCGATGCCGTGCTGGCCACAGGCGTCGACTGGGTGGCGCTGTCCTTCGTGCAACGGCCGGAGGATCTGGCGGAAGCGCGCAAGATCGCACGCGGGCGGGCGCTGATCATGGCCAAGATCGAGAAGCCGCAGGCTGTCGCCCGGCTGGCCGAAATCATCGAACTGTCCGACGCGCTGATGGTCGCCCGCGGCGATCTCGGCGTCGAGATGCCGCTCGAGGCGGTGCCCGGCATCCAGAAGCAGATCACGCGCGCCGCACGCCGCGCCGGCAAGCCGGTGGTGGTTGCAACGCAGATGCTGGAATCGATGATCACGGCACCGGTGCCGACCCGCGCCGAAGTGTCCGATGTTTCGATCGCCGTCTTCGAAGGCGCCGATGCCATCATGCTGTCGGCGGAATCGGCGGCGGGTGCCTATCCCGTCGAGGCTGTGGCAATGATGAACCGTATCGCCACCAAGGTCGAAACCGATCCGACCTATGCCGGCATCATCAACGCCCAGCGCTCCGAGCCGGAGGCGACCGGCGCCGACGCCATTTCGCTGGCCGCGCGCGAGATCGCCGAAACGCTGAAGCTGTCGGCGATCATCACCTACACCGCATCGGGCACCACAGGCCTGCGC
>NZ_RZPH01000724.1:0-3173 GCF_004022825.1 Mesorhizobium sp. M7A.F.Ca.CA.004.04.2.1 | reverse complement strand
CGAGCGATCTTCCTTGCTGGACGCTTGCCGCTGCTTTTCCAGGACCTCATCGGTCCCGACCAGCTTCTTTGCTCCGCCTGAAATGGTCGTGGACACCACTGAGGGCGGATCGCTCGCCGGAAAGGAATCCTCCAATCCCGCCTGCAGTTGGTCCTCGAGCGTGCGTGGTTCTTCGGAACGGCCGGGCGTTCTGCGTGTGTCTATCTTCTCAAGCGGCTGTTTCCTCTCTGGCGAATCGTTGGCGTTCCGGACCAGGGCGTAAAGTTGCTCGATCGCGAATTCCTTGATCGTTTCGAAATCGGCGCGATCGTCCTCTGCCGCCTCGATCTGATCAACCATGGCTTTCTCGAAGCGGTCGAGGCTGTCGCCTCCGCAGGCATGGGAAAGGCGCAACAGGGCTTCGTTCAGCATCAACGGAGCAAAATGTGCTGAAGCTTCAAGCCTGAGTTGTCTTAGACGATCCGGAGTGGCGGCCTGCAACTTTGACATGGACAACCTCCTTTCTCCCACAAGCGTCTCAACGACATTTGACCGCCGATGTTCCACTGCGCCTGAACATCCTTCCCGCCCGGCGAGCTACAGGAACCAGCTTGCCACCAGTCCCGCCGACGCCGCAAAGATCGCCAGGGTCGTCACGCCGCCCAGGATGTTCGTGCTTATGCTGTTGACCTTGTCGCCCATGATCTTGCGATTGTTGGTCATGATCAGGATGAGAAGCAGCAGAGGTGGCGTTGAAAATCCTTGCACGACGCCCGACCAGACCAGGGCTTTCATAGGGTTGAAGCCGAAGAAATTGAGACCCACCGCCACCAGCGTTATGATCCCAATCACGATGTAGAATTTGGGAGCCTGGCGGGGTTTGGCATGCAGGCTATTCTTCCATCCCATCGCCTGAGCGAAATCGAAAGCGGCGCCAGCGGTCATGATCGGCACGGCCAGAAAGCCAACGCCAATTACACCGACCGCAAACAGAATGCTGGCAGCGTCGCCGGCAAGCGGCCGCAGCGCTTCGGCCGCCTGCGCCGCTGTCTCGATCTGCGTCTGCCCGGCCTTGTAGAGCGTCGAACCTGTCGAAAGAATGATGAAATACATGATCAGATTGGAGAACGTCATGCCGATCAGGATGTCGCGGCGGGATCGGCGCAGTTCGCTCTCCGTGGCGCCTTTGCGCTCTTCGAGGCTCGTTCGACCCTTGGCTATCTCCTCCTCCACCTCCTGATTGGACTGCCACGTGTAAAGGTATGCGGAGAGCGTGGTCCCGATGATGGCGACGAGGATGGACAGGTATTCGCGGCTGAATTCGATTTTTGGCAACAGCGTGCCGCGCAGGACAGAGGCTGCATCCGGTTTGGCAAGCACCGCGGAGACCACATAGGCAAGCAGAGCCAGAGCCAGCCACCGGAACACATTTCGGATCAATTTATACGATCCGAACACCTGCAGGGCAAAAATGACGACCGCAACGGCAATGACGACCAAGGGAGCAGGCAGAGGAACGAACAGCACGATGGCCGCCGACATGGCGCCAAGATCTGCGGCTGCCTCGATCGTGTTGCCAATCAGCACGCCCACCAGCACGGACCATAGCAGCCAACGCGGATAGAAGTCCGATATGACCTTGAAAAGCCCGCGACCCGAAACCTGGCCAAGCTTGGATGAAAGATAGACGACGACATACATCATCGGCAGCGTGACAGGTGCCGTCCACAGCAGGTCAGGCCCGAACCGCGCTCCGGCGCTCGCGTAGGTACCGATGGCCGAGCAGTCGTCATCGGCCGCGCCGGTGATCAGACCAAGCCCGAGAGCCCGAACGACGCCGCCCTTTTTTTGCCCGCTTGCCCTTTGGCCCTCGTCAGGTGGCTTGTTCATTGAAGGCGCGTCTTTACCGAGGCCACGCAAGAAATCATGACGAACATTCCAATCGGACGGCGATGAAGCAGCCGTTTCAAGCTGCATTGAGATCGAGGCTCGAACCTCTGGTCAGGCTTTTTGTTCCTGGACCAGTCCCGGCCCGCGACGACGTTTCATCCGATGCGGGTTCTTTCGGCGGAGCCGGACATCCAAGCGAATGCTCCGCTCCACTGAAGAAGGGTGTCGGAGCCTGTCATTCAGGCGACTTGGCACAAAACTTTCCCCGAAAGAAAATCCCGCGGCGCCAAAGTCGAGTGTTCGGCCCAGCCCGTTCATCCGCTTGGTCAGCGGCTCGTACCGCCGCCGATCGCCATCCGTAAGCCGAGGCCGATGATGAGACAGCCGGTGAGCCGCTGCTGCCAAAGCCTTGCGCGAGGGTGCCGCATGACCCATGCCCCGGCCGCGCCCGATGCCAAGGCATAGGCTCCCAGCACCAGCACACCGGTTATCTTCTGTGTTGCGCCAAGCAGCACCAGCTGCGACGTGACGGAGCCCCTGTGCGGATCGACAAACTGCGGCAGGAACGCAACCATGAACATCAAAGGCCAGGGATTGCTCAGATTGGCGATCATTCCTTCCCGGGCGGCGGCGAGCGGCCGCAGGGCCTTGAGGTCACCCGTGGGAATGGTTGCCGAGGATGAAAGCAGCAGCCGGACACCCAGCCAGACGATGTAGGCCGCCCCGGCCCATCGAAGCAGATTGAACGCCAGGGGCGAGGCGTGGACAAGCGAGGACAGGCCGAATGCAATCAGCGGAAGCTGCACAAGTCCGGCGCCCAGCGTCATGCCGAGCACCGTGAGCAGCGCCACGTCGCGCCCCTGTCCAATGCCGCGGGCCATCACCAGCATGCTGTCGGGACCTGGCGGCACCTGCATGAGAATGACGGTTCCGACAAAAGCTATCCACAATGAGGGATCGATGGGGCATCTCCGTTAGCGCTGCCGATGACATCAAAGCGGCCAGCCGTCATCCGGGTTCCGCGGCAAATGAAAATGTCCCATCGCGAAGAACCAGGCATGAACCGTCAGATGGAACGCGGTGCCAGTCCTGGAAGTTGAAAAAAGCCGGAGCCGTTCCTGAGCCGGTTTTGGAGGCCTACCCGTGCATGAACCAATAAACGCCTTCCCGCTCCCGCTGGACACGTCTCCGATGGAGGCCAAGCTTGCCGATGAAATCCCCCGGGATGGAAACCGCTGGCAGTACGAGCCCAAATGGGACGGGTTTCGCTGCCTGGCTTTCAAGAGCGACGACACCGTTGACCT
>NZ_RZPH01000723.1:0-3180 GCF_004022825.1 Mesorhizobium sp. M7A.F.Ca.CA.004.04.2.1 | reverse complement strand
GCTCGGCGTCGAGATCCGCTACGACACCTGGGCGGAAAAAGACGATGTCCTGGCGCTGTCGCCCGATGTGGTGGTGGTCGCTACCGGCGGCCTGCCGCAGAACCCGCCGCTGACATCAGGCGACAACCTTGTCACCTCGAGTTGGGACATCATGGCCGGCAGCGTCAAGCCGGCCGAAAATGTGCTGCTCTATGACGACAATGGCGGCCATCAGGGCATGGGCGCCGCCGAACTGATCGCCAATGCCGGCTCGAAACTCGAGCTTGTATCGCCGGAGCGTTTCTTTGCCCCGGAAATGGGCGGCATGAACCATGTGCCCTATATCAGGGCCTTCCAGGAAAAGGGCGTCACCATCACCATCAACACGCGGCTGCGTTCGGTGCGGCGTGAGGGCAACCAGCTGATCGCAGAGCTGGCTTCGGATTTCGCCGATGGCTGGCGCGGCGAGCGCAGGGTCGACCAGGTGGTGGTCGAGCACGGTACGCTACCGCTCGACGATCTATACCTCTTGCTGAAGCCGCTGTCGAAGAATGGCGGCGCGGTCGACTACGAGCGTCTGGTGAGCGGTGGCGACATCTTTCCCAAGCGCAATCCAGAAGGCGGCTTTGTTCTGTTCCGCATCGGCGACGCGGTCGCCTCGCGCAACATTCATGCCGCCATCTATGACGGCATCAGGTTCGGCTTGCGAATCTGAAATTAGCTATCGCCAGGATCGTAGCGCGCGGCCGAAGCTTCCTGCAAGAGCCCCTAGACTGGACTTTCCCTGTCGTACTTGTAACGATCTAGGGTGATCCAAACGCTTGGGATCAGTTTCATTCTACTGCAAGTCTGCAGGGAAATCGCGAAGCAGTGCGTCTTCTGCCGAGAAAAGTTGACGAAAACCTAACAAAGTCCGGGGGGACAAGTTGACCAAGAAAGATCCGTTCGTTCCGCGCCAGACCAATACGGCGCTCTACATGCAGCTATACGAGAATGGATATTCGGTTGCCGATATCGCCCGGGTGCAAAAGGCGTATCGTGTGTGTTGCGCGATGTTCAACGGCCGCTACCGCAAGACAGGACGGCCGTTCATCTGCCATGCGGTGGGAGCTGCGTCATCGGCCGCGCATTTCGATAAAAGCGTCGATCTTGTCCTGGCCGCGATGTTTCACGCTGCCTACGACAGCGGCCACTATCCGGACGGAAAGTCCAGCAGGCGCACCGATGCACACCGCAGATGGCTGGAGCAAACAATCGGTCCCCGGGTTGAAGGTCTTGTCGCCCGCCTGGTCGGACTGAAATTCGATACCGGAGACCCCGAGCGCCTTGTGGATGCCGGCGTGCCGGCCGGCGACGAGGACATCTTGTTCCTGGTGCTTGCCCATGAGGTGGATGACCTGGCGGACGGAGGATTGGCGTTTGCGCCCAAATACGGTCAGTCCATACGATCGAGGGTTGCTGCCTGTGCCACTCTGGCGAGGTATCTGGGCCGCGAAAATCTTGCCGTCACCATCGAAGGTTACGGTGCCCGCTACGAGACGATGGCGTGGGCTGCTCCCCTCCAGGAGACGAAGCTGATTGGCTTTCAGATTACGCCAAATTTACGCACATACATCAAATTGCGCCGCCACAAGTTACGCGGCGAATCAGTCGAGGTGCTTTGACACCTCGCTGATCCCGCGACAGATTGGCGTGTCGATGCGCAACCCGCTGAGAACTGGCCGTCCTTGTCGCCTCAGTCGTCGTAGCCCTGGATTGTCCCAAAGGTGTAGTGGCGCAGCTTCAATGCGGTGATCAAATTGGTCAGCTTCATCTTGCCGTCGAAACTGTCCTGGAACATCTCGTCATGCATCAGCAGGATCAGCTTGCCGGGCTTGACGAAGCGGCCATAGCCGAACAGGTGATCGATCTCGCTGACCAGATGGTCAACGCTCTGCACCGGCTCGCCGTTGTCCTTGTGCACCCATTCATGGTCCCAGCCGTAGAGATAGAAGCCTGAGGCAGCGACAAACTCGTAGTCGGGCTCTTCACGCCCCTCCTGGGCGAGCCCAAGCGAGGTGTCGTTCTTCGACATGGAGGGCAGCCTGAACACGTCGCGCCCCGGTAGCCTTGCATGCACCACGGGCTTCAACCCGAGCACCGCGTTTGCCCTTACCATGTCGGCGACGACACCTTCGGTGTCGCCGTAGAAATGCCGGTAGTGATTGTAGGCATGGCTGTAGCTGTGGTTGCCGAGCGTCACCAGAGGAAGCTGCCTGGCGCGCTGGACGAGCGCTCTGTTGGCGGCGCTAGCCTGTGCGTGCATGCCGACCATGAATAGGGTTGCAGGAACCTGCTCGGCTTCCAGCACATCGAGGATGTTGCTTGTGCCGTTCAGCGGCCCATCGTCGAAGGTAAGATATATTATGCGATCGGCCCCTTGGGCGGGAACCGCAAAAATCAAAACCGCCGCCAGCACAAACCGAAACGGTGTCATCAGCCCCGATATCCGGTTGCGATCACGACAAGGCCGCCATGTCCACAACGGCTTGTCAAGGCGAGCCGGTGCATGTCGCCCAAAAGTGCGCAGCGGTTTTGGGATAACGACATGCGCAAACAAAAAGGCAAACCTATGCCAGGCTTCCTTGCAGCACCGTCAGCTTGGCCTTCTTGGGCATGCGGGCGGTCAGCCATTCCAGCGCCTTGTCGTGCGGCATCGGGAAGGCGATGGAGTAGCCCTGCACCTGGTCGCAGCCGATCGCCATCAGCGAATTGAGCTCGGCCTCGGTTTCGGCGCCCTCTGCGACGATCGAGATGCCAAGGCCACGCGCCAGCTCGGTGATGGCGCGGACGATCTTCGAGTTGTCGCCATTCTCATGGATGTTCTGGACGAAGCGGCGATCGATCTTCAGCCGGTCGATCTCGTTCGGGTTGACATGGCTGAGCGAAGCATAGCCGGTGCCGAAATCATCGAGTTCGAGATGGACGCCGGCTGCCCGGATGTGCCGCAGCTTGGCCGCGATACCCGTCTTTTCGTCATCGAGGATGACGGATTCGACGATTTCCAGCGACAGTTTCTGCGGCGGCAGCCCGGCCTTTTCCAGCGTCTCGAACAAGAACGCATCGAAATCGTGTTCGCGCAGCTCGGTGCCGGAAACATTGACGGCAAGCCGTCCGAAGGCAATGCCGGCGCGGTTCCATTCGGCCGCCTCGTTGATCGCC
>NZ_RZPH01000722.1:0-3187 GCF_004022825.1 Mesorhizobium sp. M7A.F.Ca.CA.004.04.2.1 | reverse complement strand
CGCCATGATCGGCCTTGCCGTGCCGGATCGGGCCTTGGCCGAAGAGCCGAAGAAAGGCGGAACGCTGCGCGTCTCGATGTCGGTGAAGGGGCAGAAGGATCCGCGCACCTACGACTGGGTTGAGCTGGCGAACATTTCGCGCTGCTGGCTGGAGCCGCTTGTCCGCTATACCAGGCAGTTCACCTTCGAGCCGGTCCTGCTCGAAAGCTGGGATATCAATGACGACGCCACCGAATACGTGCTGCATGTGCGCAAGGGCATCACATGGAACAACGGCGATGCCTTCAACGCCGATGACGTCGCTCACAATCTGACGCGCTGGTGCGAGAAGAATGTCGCCGGCAATTCCATGGCCGCCCGTGTCGGCGCGCTGATCGACGCAAAGACCGGCAAGGCCAGGGATGGCGCGATCACCAAGGTCGACGACAACACGGTCAAGCTGAAGCTAAGCGAACCAGACATTTCACTGATCCCGAATTTCACCGACTATCCGGCGCTCGTCGTGCATCGCAACTTCGATGCCGACGGTGCCGATCCGATCAAGAAGCCGATCGGCACGGGACCGTTCGAACTGGTCTCCTACGATGTCGGCCAGAAGGCGGTCGTCAAGCGTCGCGAGAATGGCAAATGGTGGGGTGGTGAAGCGCCGCTCGACAGCGTCGAGTTCATCGACTACGGCACCGATTTCAACGCCACCGTGAACGCGTTCGAATCCGGTGAGATCGACCTCAATTTCGAGTCGCCCGCCGACTTCATCGACATTCTCGACAAGATGGATCTGGTGAAATCGGAGGTGGCGACGGCGACGACGCTGGTTGCCCGCACCAACATCACCCACAAGCCCTATGATGACCAGCGGGTGCGCAACGCCCTGCAAATGGCCGTCGACAACAATGCGGTCCTCCAACTCGGCTATGCCGGGCGAGGCACCCCTGGCGAAAACCACCACGTTGCCCCGATCCATCCGGAATACTATCCGCTGCCCAAGAAGACACGCGACGCCGCCGGCGCCAAGAAGCTGATGGCGGAAGCCGGACAGGCTGACTTCGAGCATGAGCTGATCACCATCGAGGACGATTGGCAGAAGAATACCGGCGACGCCATTGCCGGCCAGCTGCGCGATGCCGGAATCAAGGTGAAGCGCACGGTGCTGCCGGGTTCGACCTTCTGGAACGACTGGACGAAATATCCCTATTCGATGACGATCTGGTACATGCGCCCGCTTGGCGTCCAGGTGCTGGCGCTCGGCTATCGCACCGGCGAGGCCTGGAATGAATCGGCATATTCCAACCCCGATTTCGACGCCAAGCTCAAGCAGGCGCTATCGCTCATCGACGTGGAGAAACGACGCGAGGTCATGAAGGATGTCGAGCAGATCCTGCAGGATTCGGGCGTCATTATTCAGCCGTTCTGGCAGAAGCTCTACAGCCACCAGAACAAGAAGGTGAAGAACTATGGTGTCCACCAGACATTCGAGATGGACCTTCAGAACGTCTGGCTGGACGGCTGAAACAAGGCGCGGCAGGACTTCATGAGCCGCAAAAAAGCCGATATGCAGGATGCGTGGTATTGATAGGCTCAAGCCATCAAAAGCCGGAGATTCTGCATGAGACTGACAGTGCTCGTTGCCGCCCTTTCGATAGCCCTGCCGGGCGCCGCCGTCGCCGGACCGGCTTCCGACGCGGTGAAGTTCTTCTATGTCCCGGCGGTCAAGTTCGAGGCCGACGAACAATATCGGGATCGGTTCACCGAACCGGTGACGAAACTGTTCGAGCTGAACGACCAGGCAACGAAGACGAACCCGGACCAGGTCGCCTGCATCGATTTCGATCCTGGTCTCGACGCCCAGGATTTCGATCAGAAAACCGTCTCGAAAACGCTGAAACTGTCTGAGAAGCTGGATGGCGATAACGCACAGGTCACGGCATCCTTCAGCCTGTTCTCCGAGGGCGATGATTCCAAACGTGAAATGCTCTGGTCGCTCAAGAAGATCGACGGCAAGTGGAAGATATCGGACATCGCTTCCAAGACCAGCGACTGGACGCTCAGCGCGCTGGAATGCATGGCCGGCCAGACGCCGGAGTGAAGCGATGGCCCATCGCCGGTTCCTGGCGCTGTCGGGTGTGTGCCTGCTGGCGGCTCTGAGCGGCGCCGCCGCGCAAGGCTTGTTGGGTGCGCCGCCGGCAAACGCCCCGGCCGGCACCCAGCCGGGCGACAGCGGGGCACCGCCCGCAAATGCGCCGGGCGGAGCGGCGGAACCGGCCACGCCGCCGGTGGGATGGTCGCCAGCCGAAGCCGCGCCCGCCGCACCGATCCAGCCGGGCTCGCCGACCGCCGTGGTGCGGCCGTTTTACGATCAGGTCGGACTGGAGATCGATCCGGCCGAGCGAAGCCATTTCATCGACCCGGCCAAAACCGTGCTCGACAAGAGCGACGCGTTGCGCAAATCCGGGCAGGGCGAGTGCCTCGACCCCAACATGGCGCTCGACAATGCCGATTACGACAAGGCCGAGATCGACAAGAGCCTGAAGACGCTCGAGGCGATCAACGGCGACCAGGCCAAGGTCATCGTCGCCTTCGTCATATCGGGCAACCCGCACCGGCTGGAATGGAAATTCAAGAGGGTCGACGGCGACTGGAAGATATCGGACCTATTGTCGGTGACCGGCGAATGGGCACTCAGCCAGTATCAGTGCGAATGAACCGGCGATGAAGCTTTGCTTTTCGCTAGCCATCGTGCTGGTCGGACTCGGCGTTGCCGGGGGCGTGTTCGACTGGCACATCGGCACGATACTAGTCGCTCGCCAGCCGCGGCAAGCTCTGGCAGCGCCTGGCGACTTCTCCGTCGAGCGCGTCGTACTCGACCAGGCCGATGCGCCCGAGCTTGTCGGCTGGGTAGCCGATCGAAAGGGCAGTTGCGGTGCGATTGTGCTGCTACATGGGCGCGGCGCCAACAGGCTGGCCTTGGTTCAAAGGGCGAAGCTCTTGTTCGACGCTGGCTATTCCGTTGTCTTGTTCGACCTCTCCGGTCATGGAGAGAGCGGTGGCGCCGTTCAGGGCTTCGGGTATTCGGAAGGCCCAGACGCCGCCCGTATTATTACCTTTGCTCGGCAACGCTTTCCAGGCCAGAAGCTTGGCGCCATCGGCTCGTCGCCTTTCGCCCCCCCACCTTTCTTTTTTGCGCCGC
>NZ_RZPH01000721.1:0-3192 GCF_004022825.1 Mesorhizobium sp. M7A.F.Ca.CA.004.04.2.1 | reverse complement strand
GCTATCGATGCGGCTGTATAATTAGCTGTCTCGTCTTGTCGCGTTTCGCCAATGCGAGACGCCTCATTCCTTCGCGCCCCCCTCTGTCCTGCCGGACATCTCCCCCACGAGGGGGGAGATTGGCGGTTCGGCGCCCCGCTCTTTCCTGCGGCCCTGCAACGTTCGAGATTGGTGAAATCGGCGGTGCCGGCCGATCTCCCCCCAAGTGGGGGAGATGTCCGGCAGGACAGAGGGGGGCGCTGTCCCGCCAGCCTGTCAGGCTTTCAACGCCTGACAGCAGCCTCAACTGCCCGCCACCCATAGAGCCAATCCAGATCCGCCGCGAGCTTTTCCGAGCGCACCTTCAGGAACACATTGCGCGCAATCGCCACTGGACCCGAGGCATGCCAGGCCAGCCGGTTGACAGCGCCGCGTCGGGCGACCTGCGCTACACGCGGTCGCCGTGACTGTTCCCAGGTCGCAGGTGCGGCCAGGGGGTCGGCAGGGAAGTCGGCGATGATGTCGGCAAGCGTCGCAGCATCCTCGATCGCCATCGCCGCGCCTTGCGCCGCGAACGGCGTCATCGCATGCGCGGCATCGCCGATCAGCGCCATGTTGCCGGTCGTCCAAGGTTGTTTGCTGTCGACCGTATGGATCGGCCATGCGGTCCATGGGCCGGCCTGCTCGACCAGGCGGGCAAGTTCTGCCGCGGTGCCGCGCAGGGCTCGGGTCAGGATCCCGGCGTCGGCATTGCCGGACCAGCCTTCGGCAATACGGTCGCCCCTGGTGAAGGCAGCGAGATTGAAGGCAGCACCCTTGCTGACGGGATAGGCCACCATATGGAAGCCGGGATGCAGGAAGGTGGTGACGCAATTGGTTACACCGATCGCGGCAAAGGCTTGTCCGGCAGCGCTTTCGGCGGCAATGGTCGCGCGCCAGGCCAGTTCGCCGGAGAAATGGTTTCTTGGCAAAGCCGCCCTTTTGGCCGAATCGACAAGTGCGCGCACCGACGACCAGACACCATCGGCTCCGATCAGCAGGAAGCCCTCAGCCTTGATGGTTTTGCCGTCGATCTCGGCCGTCGCGGTGATGCCATGGGGGCCGGTGGCAGCGCTGCTGACGCGGGCGCCGGTGGTAAGATGGATATCCGGTATCTGGGAAACCCGTGCCATCAGCGCGCTCTGCAGATCAGCCCTGTGAGCGACGAGATAGGGCGCCTGCCAGCGCGTTTCGGCGGCTTGCCCCAGCGGCACCCGCGCCAGTTCGCGCAAGGTCGCGGCCTCCTTCAACACCACGGCTTCCGGCCGCACCGTTGCCGGCAGCAGCTTGTCGAGTACGCCAAGCTGGCGAAGGATACGTGTCGCGTTGGGAGAGAGCTGGATGCCGGCGCCGGCAGCTTCCAGGCGCTGCGCCTGTTCGAACACCCGAACAGGGTAGCCGCGGTCGGCGAATGCAAGCGCTGCGGTCAATCCGGCGACACCCGCCCCGGCGATGACAATTTGCCGGGATCGCGTGTCGGTCATCGGGCTGGTCGCGAAAGACTCAGGCGGCCTGATCGATGTAGATGCAGCCGGCCGGCAGCGTCTCGGTCGCCTTCAGCTTCGGAGAATAGCGGTAGAGCGTCGAGCAATAGGGGCAGACTTTTTCGTTGTCGTCGCCCATGTCCAGAAACACATGCGGGTGGTCGAAAGGCGGATTGGCGCCCGTGCACATGAATTCCTTCACGCCGATGTCGATTGCCTGATAGCCCGCATCGTTCTGAAAATGGGGAATGGAACCGCCTGCCATCGTCGTCTCCTTAACGCAGTCTCGTCTGCATCTGGATCATATCAGGCCTCTTTGCAAGTTCGATGAAATGAAACTGTCGCAAAAGCCTGTCAGAGGATAAGTTAAGCCGGTTAACGCATGGCCCCGAAGACCGACATCGGTTTTCGGCAAGGACCATGCGTCGCCTTGGAGTGGCAGAGCGTCCTTTGCGCGTCCTGAATGACGCACGACGCTTTAGCTGGCTGACGGTGTGGAAGAGCGGGAATCATGAACGAACTGAAGCCGGTGCAGAACGAATTCGTGGATGTCGAGGTGGCCCGCCCGGAGGGCGGCAATCCGGACCGGTTTGTCAACCGCGAGTTTTCCTGGCTGCAGTTCAACCGGCGCGTCCTCGAGGAGTCGCTGAACCTCAATCATCCGCTGCTGGAGCGCGTCCGCTTCCTGTCGATCTCGGCCGCCAATCTCGACGAGTTCTTCATGGTCCGCGTTGCCGGTCTTGCCGGCCAGGTACGAGAAGGCATTACGCTGAAGAGCCCTGACGGCCGCACCCCCGAACAGCAGCTCGAACAGTTGCTGCGTGAGGTCGAGCGGCTGCAGGAAGACCAGCAGAAGAGCCTTTCGGCGCTTACCGTGCTGCTCAACAAGGAAGGCATCGAGAGCATCACCCGCGATGCGCTGACCAAGGACGAGAAAATCTGGCTGGAAGACCATTTCCAGGAACAGGTTTTCCCGGTGCTCACCCCGCTGTCGATCGATCCGGCGCACCCGTTCCCGTTCATTCCCAATCTCGGCTTCTCGATGGCGCTGCAATTGCGCCATCGCAAGAATGGTGAGGAGATGAGCGCGCTGCTGCGCCTGCCGGTGGCGCTGAAGCGCTTCATCCGCCTGCCGGACCGCAAGCATCATGTCCGCTTCATCCCGCTGGAAGAGGCGGTCGGCCTCTATATCGGCAAGCTCTTCCCCGGCTATGAGGTCAAGGGCTCCGGCACGTTTCGCATCATTCGCGATAGCGATATCGAGGTCGAGGAGGAGTCCGAGGACCTCGTGCGCCTGTTCGAAACGGCGCTGAAGCGGCGGCGGCGCGGTTCGGTGATCCGCATCGAATTCGACAGGCTGATGCCTGGCGAATTGCGCGACTTCGTGGCAGGCGAGCTTGGCGTGTCGTCGAGCCGCATCAGCGTGCTCACCGGGCCGCTGGCGCTCAGCCAGATTTCCGAGATCGTCGCCGTCCCTCGCGACGACCTGAAATTCATGCCCTACAATCCGCGTTTTCCCGAGCGTATCCGCGAGCATGGCGGCGATTGTTTCGCCGCCATCCGCGAGAAGGACATCGTCGTCCATCACCCCTACGAATCGTTTGACGTCGTGGTGCAGTTCCTGCGCCAGGCGATGGCCGATCCGGAAGTGGTGGCGATCAAGCAGACGCTTTACCGCACCTCCAATGAC
>NZ_RZPH01000071.1:0-11395 GCF_004022825.1 Mesorhizobium sp. M7A.F.Ca.CA.004.04.2.1 | reverse complement strand
GCGCTGGACGATTTCGGCATCGGCTATTCCTCGCTCGGCTATCTCAGGCGTTTTCCCGTCGACAAGATCAAGATCGATCGTTCGTTCATCCACGACCTGGGCAATCGTGACGCCGCGGCGATCGTTCGCACCGTCATCGGGCTGGGCGCCGAGCTTGGCATCACTGTCACCGCCGAGGGGGTCGAGACCGAGGTGCAACTCGACATCCTGCGCGGCAATGGCTGCACAGAGGCGCAGGGCTATCTGATCGGCGTGCCGTCAACGGCGGCCGAGATCCAGCGTCTGCTGAAATCCCGAGCACTGCACAGCCAGACCGGCTGAGGCCGGCCATCGTCAACGCAGCGTGTCGATGTATTTGCCGTGGAAGCTGACATAGCCGGGCTCGACCACCTTGAGATGCCGCTCGATCAGCGCATGAAACCGCGGCAGTTGATGAAACGGCACGCCTGGATAGGCATGATGCTCGGCATGGAACGGCATGTTCCACGCCAGCCTGCGGACCAGCCAATTGGTCAGCGTGGTCCTGGTGTTCTCCAGCATGTTGGCGACGAACGGACAACGGCCGTGCTCGGCTAAGAGATAGAGGCGCAGAAACGGCTGCCCCAACAGAGCGGGCAAGATCCAGACATAGACAAGCACCGAGAGCCGGAAATAAAGGGCCAGCAGAAGGACCACGGCATAAAAGGCAATCATGGCGCGTGCCTCGCTGCGTACCTTGTCATAGCCCTTTGGCGGAACGTAGCTTTCGCGACAACCGCCCGCCGCGTTAGCATAGAGCGTCTTGAGGTGGCCCCACCATAACGGGATGCCGGATATGTGGACGAGGTATTGCCGCCATGTCTCCGGTTTCGGGAAGGCCAGTTCAGGGTCGTTCTCCGGGTCTTGCGTGTATCGATGGTGGGCAAAGTGGAAGTAGCGGAACCAGTCCGCCGGCAGTGCGATCGCCAGACTGCACACCCGCGCCACGACATCGTTCAGCCGCTGTGCCTCAAAAGCCGTGCGATGAACCGTCTCGTGCAGCAGCGTGAACAGGAAGACGATGAGGATACCTTGCGGAAGCATCAGCAGTGGCCAGAACGGCACCTTGGCGGCGATCAGCGATCCGACGACCACGATCGCGCCCCAATGAGCAGCAAGCTGAACGAGGCCCGCAACATCAGACTTGGCGGTCAGCCGGTTGCGCTCCTCCTGCGTCAACGATGAAATTACGTCACGATGATCCACGTGCTTCGATCCAGACTGGAGTTTGATGAACCCATTGTAGCCAATGAACAACCTTTCCAAAAACGACGATTTCTGCAATCTAGATAAGCAGAACTTATCTATTCGGTGAGTATGGCCGTACCTCCCTCTCTCAAAGGACTTCAAACTTTCGAGGCTGCGGCCCGTACAGGCAGCTTTGCCGCGGCAGCGGAAGAGCTTTCGGTGTCGGCCGCTGCCGTCAGCCAGCTCATCCGCACGGTCGAGGAGCAGATGGGCCGCAAGCTGTTCCACCGCGTCAACCGGCGCGTCGTCCTCACCGAGGCCGGCGTCGAGATGCTGCCCAGGCTGACCATGGCCTTCCAGGAGATCGGCAGCGTCGCGCGCCAGCTGGGCGGCGATGCGTTCCGCCCGCGCCTTGTGGTGTCGGTGCCGCCATCCATGGCCATGGGTTGGCTTTCGCAGCGTCTCGCTGGTTTTGCCTCAAGCCATGGCGCCGTCGACATATCGCTCAGAGGCGACGACGACCCGGTGCCGTTCGACCGTGAACTGATCGACATCAGGCTCTCCTATGGGCCGCATTATCGCGAGCACCCGACCGAGGACATCGTCCAGGACGCAGTCTATCCCGTGTGTGCGCCCGGGCTGGCGGACACGATCAAACCCGAAGGCCTGGCCAGTCTGCCGCTTATCCACACGGGCTGGGGACCGACTGGTGCGTCCTTTCCGTCCTGGCACAACTGGTTCGAGGCGGCCGGCATCGAGCCCGGCCGGGCAGCGCAGCGCGGCCTCTCGGCCAACTCATCGCGTGCAGCGCTCGACCTTGCGATTTCGGGATTGGGCGTGGCGCTGGCGCAAGGAATCTACTGTGCCGAGGCGCTGGAAGACGGCCGGCTTGTCAGGCCCCTCGCCCAGGCACTGGAGCTGCGCCAGCCCTATTGCCTGACGATCCCCGAGCGCAGCGCCAGGCGCGACGTCGTGGCGGCGTTTCGCCAGTGGCTGATCGACGAATGCCGACGCGCAGTGGACTCGCCGGCACTGCGTTGACGTAGCGTGCGGCGATGATCAGAGGTGCCCGCTCAAGGCCTCAGCCATGTCCTTGTTTGTCGCCACAGGGATGATCTCGAACTCCACCAGATCCGCCCATTCGATGACCCAACGCTGCAGCAGCGTGACGTCATCGGTCTCCACCAGCAGGAAGCAGCGGCTCATGTCCGCCGCGATCCAGCTGTGGTGCACGAGAAGCTCGTCCGGTTTCAGGCGGCCGCGGTCGCGAAAGCGGCGATAGATCTCCTTGCGATCGCAGCCGGTGAAATCCTCGATCACGATAAACTGCATGTTCTACCCCCGATCAAATTACCGCCCCGGCCGGTCCAGCCGCTCCAGGAACCACTGCGTCAGCCGCACCCAGACCTCGTCCTTCTCGCCGGAATCCTCCCAGCCATGGTCGAGGTTGGGATTGTCGTTGACCTCGATGACGAAGACGCCGTCCTTGGTCTCCTTGAGGTCGACGCCGTAGAGCCCGTCGCCGATGCAGCGCGCCGCCTTTACAGCCGTCTCGACGACATGCGCCGGCGTCTCCTTCAGCGTGAAGGTCTTGATGCCGCCCTGGTCGGGCTTGCCGTTGGCCTTGTGGTTGACGATCTGCCAGTGCTTCTTGGCCATCAGATAATGCACGGCAAACAGCGGCTGGCCGCCGAGCACACCAACGCGCCAGTCATACTCGGTCGGAATGAATTTTTGCGCGATCAGAAGGTCGGAATCCTCCAGCCATTCGGTAGCAAGCGTCTTCAGTTCCTCGAAATTGGCGCATTTCTTGACGCCGCGCGAGAACGACGAATCCGGGATTTTCAGCACCAGCGGAAAGCCCAGCGTCTGCGCTGCCAGTTCGAGATCCGAGGTGCCGGCGATCATCACCGTCGGCGGCACCGGCACCTTGTTGTAGGCCATCAGCTCGTTGAGATAGACCTTGTTGGTGCAGCGGATCATCGACAGTGGATCGTCGATAACCGGCATGCCTTCCTGCTGGGCGCGGCGGGCGAAACGATAGGTGTGGTTGGAGATCGAGGTGGTCTCGCGAATGAACAGCGCGTCGTAATTGGCGAGCTTGGCGAGGTCCCGCTTGGTGATCGGCTCGATTTCGACACCCATCTTCTCGGCGATCTTGGCCCAATAGCGCAGCGACGATATCTCCGATGGCGGCAATTCCTCATGCGGGTCGACCAGCGTGGCGAAGGTGTAGCGCGCCGGCGTGCGGCCCTTGGTGTCGCGCCATTCGCGGTTGGTGTAGGTCTCCAGGCACTGGATGAAGCTTTTTTCCTCATCCTCGGTCATCCGCGCCAGCGGATGGAAACCGATCTTGCGGATCGAGGCCCATTCGGCGCTGTCCTTGATGTGGACTTCGAGCGCCGGCGCGCGGAACCAGTCGAACAGAAGTTTGGCGAAGCGGTCCCAGATTTTCGACGGGCCGATGCCGAAGAAGATGCAGACCTTTTGCGGAAAAACGCCGGCGAGATCCTTGCGGCATTTGTTGAGCGCCAGCTCCAGTTCCGGCAGCGCGTGTTCATAGAGCTTGCGCTCCGACAGGTCGATCATCGTTTCGACCGTCGGGATCACCTTGTGGCCGCGCGAGCTTGCCAGCAGCGACGCATAGTAGCCGCGGCTCTGGTAGCCGTAATTGTTCGACAGGTTGATGACCTTCGGCCACTGGCCGCGAAACAGTGACGGGTGCGCGAGATAGTCGCGATTGGTGATGATCTTGTGCGGTGTCGCCACCTGGTCGAGATCGCTCTGCCTGCCGGTAAGGATGACCCAGGTCATTATCTGTCACGCTTTCCCAGAGTGATGGCGGCACGCAATCCATCGCGACCGAACTGCGCCATGTTCATGAAGATGCCGTAAGGCACGGGAATGTTGGCTGCATCAAGGATGGTCTCCTGCCTTTCGTCTTCGACCCAAGGGTCGTGGATCAGGATATGGTCGCCGTCATCGCCGATCGCCAGCACCCAGTGCGGCACCTTCTTGCCAAACATCAGGAAGCCGCTGATCAGCACCAGCACCAGCTTTCCCTCAGCGATCGCAGCGCGGATATCGTCGATTGTGAATGCACGGTAATTCACCGGGATGCCGTAAAGTTCCGCGCGTCGGCGAAAGTCGACCTGGGCCAGTTCCATCACTCTGCGCTTGTCCTCACTGCGTACCGATTGCAGGAACAACGCGCCATAGAAGGAAACGTAGATCTCCACCGCGAGCCCGCTTTCGTAGCCCGAGACAGCGAGGCCGAATGGCTCGCAACCACCGGGACCCGACATCATGAAGACGGTCGTCGCTTCACGCCACAGGCGGATTTCCATGACCGGATCCGGCACGAAGCCGCGATCGAAATTGGCCATCGCCATCATCAGGCAGCACGGGCCGCAGGTGAATTCGCAGGTCTGCGGGTAGAACGGCACCTTGGTGGCGATCGGAATGTCGCCACGCAAGGTCTTTTCGTAGCGAAGTGCCGTTTCGCCATCCTCATAGTAGCCGGGCTCGCGGCCGATCTTGCGATACCCGGCCTGTTCGTAGATACGGATCGCGCGGCTGTTGTCCTCGCGAACTTCGAGACGCAGCATCATGCGGTCGTGCTCGAAGGCGGCATCTTCGGCGGATCCGAGCAGCATGCGGCCGACACCCAGCCCGCCGAAAAACGGACTGGTCGCAATCGAGTAGAGGCGCGCCACGCCGCTGCCCTTGCGAAACAGCACGATCGCGTAGCCGGCCAGGCGGCCATCGACTTCAGCGACCAGCGTCTCGGCGGTTTCACGCTCGATGAACAGGCGAAAGGAGCGGCGGGAAATACGGTCGCTTGAGAAAACAGCTTTCTCAATGGCGGCGAGATCATCGACGTCAGACGCGCGGGCCGTGCGGATCTCGGCAGGCATGCGGCTTCAGAAAACCTCGATTGGTGGTGGAAATGGCCCTACTCGAACACGTCCTTGACGCCGACCAGGGCGTTGGGAAAACCGGCGTCCACCTGGGCGCACAAAGTCCGCTCCACCACCTTGAATCTTCGCCTCGTGTTTCCAAAAACCGCTTCCGATTTTCGGGGCGATGCGACGGCATTCATCAAGCGCTATCGCACCTCGATTAGGGCCGAATTGTGACAAATCCGACGCCGACTCGACGGGTGTGAAAGGGCCCTTCGGCCGGATCGGCATTCGCGGATCGACGGCACCGGCAAAAGCAATGCCGTTCAGCTTGCCAGCCCGTTCACAAGTTGCGTGTAGGCGCTCCTGGCAACCTCGGCCAGCCGCTCGCGCGGCAAGGAGCCGACCACGGCGCAGCCATAGCCCTTGTCCAGCCAGTAGACGGCCTCGGGTCCATCTTGCGCGGCGGCGTAGGTGCCCTTGGCATTCTCCGTCGATTCCGTGGTGACAAACAGCGATATACGCTGCCCATTGCCGTCCTCGTAAAGCAGCATGGCGGCCTTGCTCTCGCCTGCCGGCAACAGCCGGCCGCCGACCAGCTGGAATCCGTCGGCGGTCAGGTCCGGCGCCACCAGATTCAGCCCTATCCGGTTGGACAGCCATGTCTGCAGATGGTCCTTGTCGCTGGCCGGCACCTCGACGGCATGCCGCTTTTCGGCGGCATAGATGACATGAGCCGCGATTGCCTGCTCGGCCAGCCGATCTTCGGCCGGGTCCTCCTGGCCGATGCCATCGATGCCGGCAAAATAGCCACCAAGTCCGCCTACGGCCAGAAGCACGGCGGCAGCAGCGGCAAGCCACCAGCGTGAGCGTGACACAGCTGCCTTGACCGGCACCTCGCCAAGCACGACCTTGCGCAAGTGCCCAGGCACGGCTTCGTCCAGCACGTCGGCGAAGGCGGCACGCAGCGCCGCCCGGTCGGCGGTGAAACGGGCGCTCCTGGCCTTCATCTCGGGATTGGCGTCGAGCCAGGCATCGTAGGCCGCGCGCTCATCGCCGGGCAGCTCGCCATCGAGCGCCATATGGATGTCACGTTCGGAAAAGTCGCGGCGGATCATTTCTCGACGATCCTTATCGCGCGGCGGCGCGCCGTGTCGTCCAGCAACCCGCGCAATTCCTCACGCCCGCGCGCAATGCGCGACATCAGCGTGCCCGCAGGCACGCCCAGAATGTTGGCGGCTTCGGCATAGGAAAAACCTTCGATGGCAACCATGACAAGGGCTGCGCGACGGTCGGGGCTGATCGCCTGCAATGCGTCGACGATCTCGCGCGAGGCAATGCTCTCCACCTGCTCGGCCGGCTGGGCAACGGCCTCGCCCGCCTCCAGCGGCAGCATCGCCGCCTCGCCGCGGCGGTTCACCTTGCGCATCTGGTCGATGAACAAATGATGCATGATCGTAAACAGCCACCTCCGGGGGCTTTCTCCCGTCTGCCAGTTGTCGAGCCGCACAAGCGCCCGCTCGAGGCAATCCTGGACAAGGTCGTCGGCAGCGTCGCGGTCGCGCAAAAGCGAGCGTGCGTAGCGGCGCAGGCGCGGTATTTCGCCAAGGATTGCTGCCTTCTTTTCGTCCATGACCGCTGGTTTCGAGGTCGCCCTTATTGATCCCAATTGAACGCGCCTTCCGGGCACGGCGCAAGCGGCCAGCGCGAAGCGGTCTCCCGCCCCGGTCACCCAAGCAATGCAATAACGCTGGCTAGTGCCGATTTATTCCCGGTCGGGGTGAAATCTTATTGTTCTTGCTTGCCTTTATCCGTTTTCCCGCGCCGCCCGCGTCAAAAGCCGCTGATAAAACAGGCCGATGCCGATCAGCACGGCGCCAAGGCCGATGAACGACAACGCCCTCAGCACACCTTCCAGCTCCGACATGTCGAAGATGAAGACCTTCAGCACGGCGATCGCGATCAGCGCGGCCGAGGCGACGCGCAGCACCTGCGATTTCAACCAGACACCGGCTGTGAGGAGCGCAACGCCAATCACCAGCCAAAGCGCCGAGTAGGTATAGGTTTCCAACTGGCCGAGGCCGCTCCACAAGCCGATGAACTCGCCCTTGAACAGGCGCCTCACCGACAGCGTGGCATAGGCGAAGGCAAGCACGGCAGCCACCACGGCCAGCATCTGCGCATACCATTTCGGCCGCTTGTCCCTGGCGTAGAGCGCCAGTCCCCCGGCGGCGACCGCAGGCAGGAGATAGGCGAGGAACAACAGGTTGAACACCGGGATCCGGCCTGTCGATTCGTCTGACAACAGCGGATTCAGCACGACGAAGTGCCTGACAACGATGAAGGCGACCGAGGCCACACCGGCGGCCATCGAACCATAGCGCAGCACCGAGCTTGGCGAGCGCATGTCGATGGCGACCAGGATGGCGCCGGCGCCGATGGCGATCAGGGTGTAGATCGACTGTTCGGCGAGCGTCATGGCACCCGTGTCGATGACGCCGCCGTGCATGGCGTGGCGCACCAGCATAGCGAGCGTGAGCAGCGCAAACAGCGCCGCAGCCGCCTCCATGGCAAGGCGCGGCCGGCCATTCGTGGTGCGCGCAAGCTGCCAGGCGGCAAAGCCGAAGGCCAGTGCCGGCACGCCGTAGCCTGGCAGCAGCCAGTTGAACACCGGCGTCGTCGACAGGAACCCGGCACCGACGATGGTCGGGTCGAAAGCGACGCGGCCAAGCACCGCGATCACCGCGCCGACCGAAATCCAGCCGAGCACCGGATAGGCGCGCCAGCGCGTAGTCAGCGCCGGCACGATGGCCGCCGCACCGAGCAGGATGGTGGTCCAGCCGGAATCGAAAGCCATATGCATGAGCAGGAGCCCGGCGATGGCCGCGCCGCCCAGGGCAAACGACACCGCGACACCGCCCTTGAGCGGCGGCTCCTCGGCCCGCGCGATCCACTCGCCGCCGGCGGCGAAAATGACGACCAGCAGTGCCGCTGCGGCAGCGTAGACAAGGTCACGGTCGAGATTGCCGAAGGTGAACCAGAGGGCCAGCAGGATGACCAGCGGGACAATGACGCCCCACGCTGCCCATGAGGCCGCGCGGATCTGCGTGCCGGCGGCGAACCGGCGCGCGGCCCAGAAGCCGGCGCCGATGAAGACCAGGCCGAGTACGATGCCGATGCGCAAGGTCAGCGCGTTGGACGTGGCCACCGGCAGTCCGTCGACGCCCAAGGCGCCGCTGGAAAAATCGGAAGCGATCGAGGTTGGCGGGATGATGCCGAGATAGATCAGCACCGTGACCAGTCCCGCGGCATAGAGGAGCGGCAGCGCCAGCGGACGATAAAGCGCGACCCCCACCATCGCGGCGATCACCACCGCGCCCGGCAAGGCGTAGCCGGCGGCAGCGAAGGCCGGGTCGACCGACAGGCCCAGCGCCGAGAATGCGACGAACAGGCCAGGCACGATGGACGGCCAGTCGAAAGCCCTGGCTGGTCCAGGTTCGTCGTCACGGCGAGCGAGCCAGACAAGGGCGAGCACGGCCAGCGTGACGGCGTCGATGAACAGGATGGCAGAGAGGTTCGCCCCTGGCGCATCGGTCATATAGAGGATGGTCCAGACACCGGCGCCGAAAAAGGCGGCCGCCATCAGTAATTTCCAATCGCGCATGCGGGCGATGACGCCGGTGACGGCAAGCACGATCGCGAGATAGCCGAAAAGCGCCCAGGGATTGGGTGCCTGCGAGGCGACCAGCACCGGCGTCACCATGGCGCCTACCAGGCCGATGCCGGCCAGCGCCTGACCATGGACCAGGGCGGCCGCGATCGTTGCCACGCCGATGACGCCGAGCAGCGTGAAGGCGAGTGCCGGGCCGATGAAGCCGTAAATGCCATGCGCGGCATAGACGGTGCCGAACAGGATGAAGGCACCGGCAGCAGTCAGGATCGCTGGAATATAAGCGCCAGCGGCCCCTTGCACCGGCACCTTGAAGCCGGTGCGGCGGATGAACTCGCCGCCGGCCACCAGCACCAGGCCGAGCACGCCGGCCATGGTCAGCCGCACGCCGGGACCGAAAATACCTGCCTCGATGGTGTAGCGGATCAGGAACAGGCCGCCCAGCGCCAGCGCGATGCCACCGACCCAGACCGCCCAGCGGGTGCCGAGCGCGGTTTCGACATCGGATTGGCGGGCGGCTTTCGCCGCTCCGGGAAGCTCCGCAGGTTCCACTGCCTTCGGTGCCGGTTCTGGAGCGGTCCACGGGCCGGAGACGATCTCGCCGGTCGAGTCTTCCGTGTCCGTGGCTGGCGCCGGGACGGTGACCGCTGCGCTTACCTCCGGCGGAACGATATCGGTCGCAGCCGCTGCGTCCGGAGCCATGTCGGCGGGCGCGTTGTCGTCCACCTGTTCGGAGGACTTGGCCGCAGGCGGCACGGCACCGGAAAGGACCAGGCTGCGCAGCGCGCCTAGTTCACGCTCGACAAGGCCGATGCGGCTCTGCTGGCGCGAAATGATGACGAACAAGGCGATGATGGCGACAAGGCCGATCAGGCTTTCAAACATGGCGGTTCCCCCAAACCAGGCCAGTTTTCACTGACATTCGTCTTACTGACATTCAAATGCGGCGGCCAAACGGCCAGAAAATCCAAGCTCGGAAAACTCAATGCGCCGCCAGTCAACGCGCCGCCAGATTGGCGGCCGGAAAGATCGAGCATGTTTCGGTGCCGAAAGCCAGCAGCTTGCCGCCGGCATCCTTCAGCGTCGCTTCCGACACCGCCAACGTGCGGCCCTTGTGAACAACCCTGCCCTCGCACACCACCTCGCCGGTCTTCGGCGTGATGGGACGCGTCAAATTCACCTTGAACTCCGCCGTGGTATAGGCCTCGCCCTTTTCGAGCAGCGTCTGCACGGCACAGGCCAGCGCCGAATCGAGCAGCGTCGCCGCCCAGCCGCCATGCACGCTGCCCAGCGGATTGAGATGGCGCTCGCTCGGCATGCCACGAAAGACAGCGCGCCCTTCCGAGACTTCGGTGAGAGTGAAATTCAGCTGGAAGGAAATCGGCGGCGCCGGATACTTGCCGTCGACGATGCGCTGCAGCAATTCCAAACCGGTGTATTTCAGGATGTCGGCGTGCGGAATGGTGCCGAGGCCGAGCGGTGAGACCCGGCCAGGATAAAGTTCGACCTCGCTCATGTGATGATTTCTCTGGCTGCGTCTTCGCCAGCTATGGCCTTGCCGCGCGCGTGATGTTTGCGCAAGGCGGCGAGGAAGCCGGTACGAGCGTCCGGCGGCTCGATGCCGCGCGGCTCATAGACGTGGCGGTTGAAGAAGAAGCCGGTGAGCCGGAAGGCGTCGTCGACATCAGCCGCATCGGCGCGCAGGCCGGAGCCGCGCTGCAGGAAGGCCGGCAGAGCCAGCATCTTGTCGCGCCACGGCAAACCGGCTTCGCGCGATACCGCACGTCCCGACTTCGGTGAGACATAGGCCAGGTCCTGTCGCGTGCCGGTGGCGGCGCATTGGCTGAGATCGAGGCCGAAGCCGAGTTCGTCCAGCACCAGAAGCTCGAAGCGCGCCACCAGTTCGCCGGCAACGTCGGCGTCGTCGAGATGGACGATCATCACGGCAAGCGTTTCGTAGAGACCTTCATGCGCGTCGCGCTCGGGCAGCAGGCGCAGATGCGCGGCCATGGTCTGCAATCCGTAGACGGCAAAGGCGCTGTCCATCAACCGGGCCGCGTTCATCTCGATCGCCTCGGCCTGGAACGTGCCGAGGTGCTCGTCAAGGCGCGCTCGCCACAACAGGTCGACACGGTTGCCGGGCTGGAGCACAGGCTGCTGCTTGCGCGAACGGCCGCCACGAACAAGGCCGAGATGACGGCCATGCGCTCGCGTCAACACCTCGAGAATGGCGCTGGTTTCGCCATGCTTGCGGGTGCCGAGAATGATTCCCTCGTCGCGCCATTCCATTTCAGGAGCTTTTCACCGATCGGGTGGCGAAATCAAGGTATGGGCTTGGCCCCCGGGTAACTCTCATGCCAATGCATAAAAAACCGCCCGCAGCGATGTGCTGCGGGCGGGCTGGTGGGGTCAGTCGATCCGTTAGAAATTGCGCTGGAAGCGAACGATGCCGCCGACGCTGCTCTTCTTGTCGGCCTTCGTCCAGTTGTTGAAGTCCAAGTCGTCGAATTTTCCTGCATTGAGGTAATCGACTTCAGTCGTGATCGTAAAGCCGGGCACAATGGTATAGGCCACGTTGGCCGCGACGCCGAGGTTCTTCCAGTCGTCATAGGAGACC
>NZ_RZPH01000720.1:0-3193 GCF_004022825.1 Mesorhizobium sp. M7A.F.Ca.CA.004.04.2.1 | reverse complement strand
TTGGTGCGCCCGCCGCTCCGAACTGGAGCGCCGTTTCCGGCAAGACAGGGTAATCATCCGTTACATGCCGATGGCATTGGTCTAGCGCGACACCGTCGTCGCGTTCGCGATCCTCGTGTTCAGCGAGATATTTTGAACGATGAAGAGTGTCCAGGTGGGAAAAGCGCCCCGCCCGGTTGAAATGTTGGTGTTCATGACCGGACCGGGAGTTTCAGTCTGCGCCGCTGTGGGATTGTGCGTGTGATCTCTTGGACCAATCTGAGGCGGTTCCGGTCCGGGCCGACAAAGGACGGATAGCGGGACCATTGAGAACGGCTCCATCCGGCGCGAACTGGGAGCCATGGCAGGGGCAGTCCCAGCACTGCTCGGTCGAATTCCAATGGACGATGCAGCCGAGATGCGTGCAACTGGCGGAATGCATGTGCGTTCCACCGTTTTGGTCACGGCACACGGCGAGTTTGCTCAAACCGTCGCGGAGAATACCGCCCTGACCGGGTTCCAGATCGGCGGCTGATTTGATCTCGCCGGGCAACAGATACTCCGCGAAATTCTTCAACGCCGTCAGGTTCTCGCTAACGTAGTTCACCAATGCCAAGGGAGGCTTGCGATCGGGGGCATAAACCTCCTCCCACACACTGGATCCACCGACGACAAGGTCCCGGATGAGCAGGCCAGCCAACGCTCCGTGGGTGATTCCTTGTCCTGAA
Source organism: Mesorhizobium sp. M7A.F.Ca.CA.004.04.2.1 (assembly GCF_004022825.1). Taxonomy (NCBI): domain Bacteria; kingdom Pseudomonadati; phylum Pseudomonadota; class Alphaproteobacteria; order Hyphomicrobiales; family Phyllobacteriaceae; genus Mesorhizobium; species Mesorhizobium sp. M7A.F.Ca.CA.004.04.2.1. Next base: position 2,486 of record NZ_RZPH01000720.1, on the reverse strand, counting down.
TCCCCGGTAGCGATAAAGACGTTCTTGCTGCCAGGATTACGGCCGATGAAGCCGCAATAATCGATCGTGTCGAGAACCTGGCCAGACCAACGCGCTGCTTCCTGGCCCAGTTCCGGAACAAGGGCCCGGATCCAGGCGTCCAATGCATCGAAACGCGCCGAGCCGTCATCGGCTTCACCAGATTTATGATCACGACCGCCCGCAATTAGATAGTCGATGTCACCCTCCCCAGGTTGGAGACGAACGTAGTAATAGGGATCGTCCATATCCCAATAGAGCGCGTCCGGAAGAGTTGCTTTGGGCAGCTCGAATGCCATCGCATAGGTCCGATAGGGCGCCATCTTGCTGTGGATCGCCACCACCGTATTGACCGGCGAGTTTGTGGCAAACACGGCGTTGTCGGCGGTGATGGTTGCGCCCCCTTCCACGCGAAGGCGGATCTGTTCACCCTCCTCGATCTCGGTCACGGCACTTTCGGCAAAAGCCTTGCCTCCGCGCTCCCCGAAATCGTCAAGCAGGGCACGAAGATATTTCAGTGGGTGAAACGTGGCCTGATCGGGATAGCGTAGCACCGGCGCCGCTTCATGGCCTTTCAGCGGAACGCCGCGGCCGTGTTCCGCGACTGCGCCGACCTTGCCGGCCGCTTCATACTCTTCATCACATTGCTTGGTGGCTTCTTTTTCGTCCATCCAGGCTGCGGGAAAAAGAAATCCGTCGAGCCGACGAAAGTCGCAGTCTATTTCAAGATCGCTGACGTGTTCCTCGATCCGGTCGACAGCGGCTTGCTGGCTCTCTTGAAAACCTCGAGCGAGATCCTCGCCGCGGATTTTGACGAGTTCGCTTAGGCCGTCGTCGCAGATCGGGGCCAAGTGGGCGGTCGTGCGGCAAGTCATCCCACCGAGCAGCCGCCCCCTGTCGACCAGCACCACTGACTGTCCCGCCAGCGCAAGTTCGTAGGCAATAGAAACGCCGGCCATGCCAGCCCCCACCACCGCCACGTCGCATAGCACATCCTGTTCCAGTTGCGGGGCCGAGGGCAACTCCGTGTCCTTCATCCAAAGAGATTTCGTGGCTTCGTCACTGACGTTCATCGCTGCCTCCAACCTGGCTGCGCGTCTAACGGTCGGAACTGCATTTTGATCCGAAATGCGCAGACGAATCCAAATTGTTTGCTCCCTTGCGCGGAAATGGGACTACCAAGGGGTAGACCGTCGCAGATCGTGATTGACCGCGGGGCACTTCAGGAGATCATCAAGGGTGAAGGCGACTGGAACCGCGCGCGCCTCTCCACGCTCTGGGGTAAGGAAAAACGGAACAAGTTATTGACCTTCTGGACCGGGAGCGGCTCTTTGCCGAGACCAGCAACTAGGTCACCAAGAATTCATACACTGCATCAAGGCAAGCGGCGCAGAAGACCCTCACGGGAGATGGTGGCGACGGGTTTGGAATTCCACAGGCTCCTGCTCGACCTTGAATCTGCTTTGCAGGACGCTGGCTTTCTCGTCGTAGGAGTGCCGAGTGCCGAAGCCGCCGTAAAGGCGTTTGATGAGGGTCCAAACAAGTTCGCCGGCCTCCTTACGGACATCCGTCTCGGCTCTCGAGAATCTGGGTGGGAAGTAGCCGGGCACGTCAGGCGAGCCAACCCAACCCTACCTGTGGTCTACATCAGCGGCGATGGTGCGTTTTCCTGGGGGTCTGAAGGCGTCCCAGACAGCGTGATGATTGTCAAGCCGTTCTTCCCCCCCGCAGATCATTACGGCGCTGTGCACACTGCTCAATCAGCAACACCCAACAGTGCGCCGAACGGAGGCGAGCCCTCTCAGTAGAGCAAGTCGGCGTACTGAAACGCGAACACTGTCCCGCTGGTCTCATCGGTCACCTCAAGGAAGTAGTCCCCCGTCCGGTGAAGTGTCAAAGGTCGACCAGTTGCGCCTTCGGCTGCACGGAAAGAGGTCGGCGCTTCTGCGCGATACTCGGCTATCACCCGCCCCGCAAGAAGCTCCCGTATTTGATACGCCACGGCGAGCCCCAAGGGTCCGAATCATCCATTAGAGAAATCTAACATTTCCCTTTTGGCGAGGCGGGGTGTACTTTAGTTACCGCGGGGTGATCCTAGGGACCTACACTGCCCGCTGCCGAGAGGCGGCGGGCTTTTTTGATAGCCAGGAACCGAATGGCGCAAGTTGGATGCCATCAGCATTCCATCCGTGGAGGCATTGGGGCGCGGACTTTCAGATTACGCGATGGTGGAGTGGATGCGGTAGCCCGCCTGAGCCAGTCGCGTCCGAGTGATGCCCCCATCTCTCGTCCGCACCGCATCCAAAAATCTTGTAGCATCCTTGGCGCAGTCCGCATCGAGCCAAGCAACGTTTCATTATTGACAAAGATCGGGCCGTGACAAAAAGGAAACTCGTTGGGGCAGCACCCGTCCCCCAAATGGCCTGCCTCTCCAGGAGCCCGCTGCCGAAAGGTGGCGGGCTTTTTTG
>NZ_RZPH01000719.1:0-3200 GCF_004022825.1 Mesorhizobium sp. M7A.F.Ca.CA.004.04.2.1 | reverse complement strand
AACAGCGAAGGAAAGGTCGAAAACGCCGCTCTCTTCAATTTTCGCTTGAGGTCGGTGGAGAGCGGCACATTGTGCCAACAACCGTAGGCACCCCGAATCGCCAAGCGGCGGACCCTTATGCGAACATCGCCGATAGCGCGGACGCGGCTCCCAATCCCCCGCAGAGGCTTGGTCACTCGCCAGGATGTGCTGGCATAAACGGCATCGAGAACCTCATGCAACCGGATTTCCTCGGATCGCGCCTCGTCGCGATCCGCAAGCAGCGCACTCGTCGCCCTGTGCGCCATCGACAAATTTTCTTGCAAGAGTTCGATCTCTTTGTCTCTCGCAATGATCTGTGCCCGTTCTCGAGCGATCTCTTCGTCTCTCGCGCTAACTTGTGCCCTTGTGCCTGAGATCTCGTCTTTGTGGGTCCGGATCTGTTCACGCATATCAGCTATCTCGCTGGAGAAAGCCTCGATGCGTGCCCCGTGATGTCCCAACAACTTCCTGTTGGTTTCGATCTCCTCCTCCATGGTTGTTGACTTCAACGACCATGGATTTCCGGTTTGATCGATCGCCTTGCTCTTCGTGTCGTCGAGAGGAACCACGCTCCCGTCGGCGAGCGCGACCTGCCCGTGCACGTTGCGCGCGCCGAGGACGTTTTCCGGAATAGGCAGCTTCGTTACGATGCAAAGCGAGTTCAAGAACTCGACGGAATGAACCGACGCGAGAGAAGCCTCATCGAATGTGACTTTGTGCCTGTCGGCGAAAGTGGCCAAGGCATCGACCCGACGACGATCCAGTCCCCAATGCTCATGGTTGACTACATCAAGCAGGCGTTTGAAAAACGAGATTGAGGAAAGCGGATCGTAGAGACCGCCCTCGAACTCCTGCCAGTAACTGCAATGCAGATCTTCGGCGATGTACATGCCCCCTTCGGAAAGGTGGGGGAAATATCGCGCGAACGAGCGTATTATATCCGAGGATAGGTGCGATCCGTCATCAATTATAATATCATATTTTTCCGACATCGAGATGATGTCGCGCTCCGTTTCATCAGTATTGGCGTCACCTACGGAGATCTTTATCTTCCGGCTGTCGAAAACGAGATTTCCGCAAGCCAGATTGACGTCACAGCCAACGATTATTTCAGCATTGGGGAAATATTTCTGCCATATCTCCAGGGATCCGCCATTCTGAACTCCGATTTCCAGGATTCGAACCGGACTGTCTCGATACTCTGAAAAAATATGGTCATAGGTGCTGAGATAGATCGACCATTTATCCGACACTTTGCCGCGATGCGCATCGTACAGGTCACGAAGTGAAACGAATGGTTCCTGCTTTGCGGGCCGCGCATCGCGCTGTTTGGCTAATTGCTGCTGTTCCAACTTCTGCCGATGAAACACGCGGAGACGGCAATCAATTTCAAGGAAAAAAGCGTCGCCAAAAGTTCGTGAAACAGATTCGAACTCTGCTCTGATCCGATCAAGAATTTCTATTGCAACTGCATCAGTATCATCGGACCTGAGCGCTATCAGTGCGGTATAAGCGTCTTTGACCCAGTCAATGATGCGCGGGTCTGCGTCGAGCAACTCAGTGCTGGCGGCAAAGTGCTGATTGTCGGTAGCGAAATGCTCAGACAGCAGGGACTGCCATTTCACGTCGGGTACCGGCCAGTCTAGGCTGAGAGTAGCAGTGATCCCGTCGATACCCTGTCGCCAGTCATCAAGCAGACTCTCGTAAGACAACAAGATGCGTGACCGACCCCTAGTTGCGCGCTCGGCTTCCAATTCGTGGCGAAGCCAAAGAAGCGAACTGAAGCCCATCGTGAAACCGTTTCGGTTCGCCAGGGAAGCGATCACAGCCAACGGATTGCGGTCTATCAGCACATACCGAACATCGATGCGCATGCGCCTCAAGATCTCCGCATAAAGCGGCACGAAACGTGAGATACGCGGCTCCTTGAGCACAAAAAACGGCGCGCTGCCGTATTCCTCGTCGATCAGCCGCGCGATCTCTGCTTTGTAGAAGCGCAGACGCTGCGCGCCGAGATCGTTGGGATCGAAGGATCGCCAATCATCCCAGCTGCTTCCTGCTTCGTCCAGCATCTGGTCGTGCAGCGCAATGAGACGCTCCGGCTCCCAGTGACCCGTTGGATTGGATAGATTGGCGCCCAGCATGTTCTTAGGCAGTTCCGCGCCAAGCAGATTGATCGCCCTCGTCAGCGCGCTGGTGCCCGAGCGATGCATGCCGAGCACCATGATGCAGGTGCGTTTGGCTGCTTTCGGCTTTGCCTTGCGTGCCTTCGGCTCGTCGACGGGCGCGGCATCGCGCGTGTTTTCCGCTGAAGGGTGCTTGTTCATGCCGTCAATGCCTGTTTCGGCTCACCGGCTAGCAGCCGGCGCACCACCGCTTCCGTCGATTGCCGCCAGTCCGGTGCATTCCAGCCGAACGCCGCCGCGAATTTCGCGCTCGATAGCCGGGAATTGGCGGGGCGGCGCGCCTTGGTTGGGTAGTCCATCGTAGCAATGTCCCGTACCCGCGCCCAGGGACCACCCAACACGCGGCTTGTGTCGAGGATATGGCGGGCAAAGCCGCTCCAGTTGGCCTCGCCGGTTCCGGCCAGATGATAGATGCCGGATGCGGCGGCGCCCTCGTGCAGCCGTGCCGCCGCATGCAGGATTGCGTCGGCGATATCAAGTGCAGATGTCGGATTTCCCCACTGATCGGCCACCACCGCGATCTCGTCGCGGTCGGCGGCCAGCCGCAGCATGGTTTTCACGAAATTCTTGCCGAACGGGCTGTAGACCCATGCCGTGCGCAGGATCAGATGGTGCGGATTGGCTGATGCAACCGCCTGCTCGCCGGCAAGCTTGGAGGCGCCATAGACGCTGCGCGGTGCGGTGGCGTCGGTCTCGACATAGGCGGCGTCCTTGGTGCCGTCGAAGACATAGTCGGTCGAAAGATGGATGACGGGCACGCCCAGGCGGCTTGCTGCTTGCGCCACCTTGCCGGCTCCGGCGGCGTTCACCGCGAATGCCAGATCGGGCTCGTCCTCGGCCTGATCCACCGCCGTGTAGGCGGCGGCCGACACGACGATATCAGGCTTCGCGGCCGCGATCGCTTCGATCACCGTGTCGGGTCTTGCGAGGTCGAGTTGCGGACGGCCAATGGCGATGACCTCAACGCCGGCGGCCGCCTGGCCGGCCTCCAGA
>NZ_RZPH01000718.1:0-3202 GCF_004022825.1 Mesorhizobium sp. M7A.F.Ca.CA.004.04.2.1 | reverse complement strand
ATGGCGAACTGACCAAGCTGATCCGCGACTTCCATGACCAGCAGGCGCGCTGCGATCGCATCAAGAACAATCCCTATCCCCGGCAATACGCCATCGTCAGTTCGATGTTCGTGATGATCTTCTGCACGCTGTTGCCGTTCGGGGTCGTTCCCGTCTTTGCCGATATGGGCAAATTGGGTGGGGCGCTCGGGTCGATCGCGATCTGGCTGACGATCCCGTTCAGCACGCTGCTGGGCTGGGCTTACATGTCCCTCGACCAGGTCGGCGAAAGCAGCGCCAACCCGTTCGAGGGCAACGCCAACGACGTCCCGATCTCGCAGATTTGCCGCGACATCGAGATCGAGTTGCGCAGCGGGCTCGGCGAGGCCGATCTTCCCAAGCCCCTGATGCCGGTCAACGACATCGCGACCTAGGCAGGATCACGACGAAGGCGCGGACCCGACGGTCCTCTTCATCGTGCTGCTGGCGGAGGCCGCTCAAACGTCGAGGCAGACCTTGCCGAAATGCTTTTGGGTTTCGTAATGCGCGAAGGCGGTGGCGATGTCCTGCAGCGGAAAATGGCGGTCTATGACGGGCTTCAGCCTGATAGTCTCTATCGCCCGGATCATATCCTCCTGGTCGGCCCGGCTGCCGATGGAAATGCCGCTGATGCGGATCTGGTTGGAAAACAGGGCAGGGATAGACACTTCCGCCGCAAAACCGGTCAGGACGCCGACCAGCGCGATGTGACCGCCCGTGCGGCAGGCGATAATCGACTGCGCCAGCGTGGCGGGTCCGCCGACCTCGATCACGTGATCGACACCGCGTCCGCCCGTCAGATCCCTGGCCTTGCGACCCCAGTCCGGGACGGACTTGTAGTTGATGACGGCGTCGGCTCCGAGGCGCGTGAGCCTTTCCAGCTTCTGCTCGTCGGATGAGGTGGCGATGACCCGGGCGCCGGCGGCTTTGGCGAATTGCAGCGCGAACAGCGATACGCTGCCCGAACCGAGGACCAGCACCGCGTCGCCCGGCTTCACCTTGCCGCACACAACCAGGCCGCGCCAGGCAGTAACGCCCGTGCAGGTGAGCGACGCCGCCTCGACATGCGTATAGCCTGCCGGTGCCTTGGTGAAAGCGTGCGCCGGCATGCAGACATACTCGCTGGCGAAGCCGTCGAAACTGTCTCCCGGAATATCGCGCCGGGTGCAGGGCGTCATGTCACCGCCCAGCCACCAGGGATAGAAGACGCTGACGACTCTGTCTCCGGGCTTGAGTGCATCGACACCGTCGCCGAGGGCAATCACTTCGCCGGCGCCGTCGGAGAGCGGAACGCGGCCGTCGGCGAGAGGCATCTTGCCTTGCACGGCAAAGTCGTCGCGCATGTTCAACGCGCAGGCCCGGATCCTGACCAGAACCTCGCCCGGCCCTGGCTGGGGCGGATCTTCCTCGACCAGGTCGAGATTGCCCAAGCCGCCCGGCGCTCTCAGCCTGACCAGTCTCATTGTCTTCTCCGATGTGTGGGGTGTCTGGAATTGGAATGGTCTAGCGGGCCTGCCGGCCTGAGATCACCCGCAGCCAGGGCGCCAGATGAAAGGCGCTCATCAGCAGATACATCGCGGCCATGCCCGTGAGGGGCGAGGCGTCGATGCCCATGCACTGCATGGCCGCATCGCCGCTGAAGATGCAGGTGAGCAGCGCCATCACGGCGAAAGTCGGTGCCGCGGCAAGGCAAAGCCAGTCGGCCAGCCCGAGGGTTGCGGCTTCCGGGATCGTGCTGCCGGCACCGGTATGGATATCGCTCATCGCCTTAATCCTTGATGATCATGCCAGCCACGACAGGTTCCTCTCTCCACGGAGTGGGGAGAGGAACCCAGACTGAACAACCGTTACTGCTCGCCCTTGTCGCGGAATGCAGCCTCGCCGGCAGCAGACACTTCTTCCCATTTCTTGTCGGCCCCGGCGTCGTAATTGTCGTGCCAGTTCCACCAGGAATAGAGCGGGGTCTGCGGATAGCCTTCGGGCGAATCCTCCCAAATTTCCTGGCGGCCGAGCGGCGTCGCGTCGAGATAGCTCCAGACGGTGCCCATCGCCTCGTCGCCGCGGCTGTTGATGAGATAGGTGCGGAAGATGCGGTCGCCGTCATGGATGAAGACGTTGTGGCCGTGCCATTCGTCGACCCCGAAGTCCTTGTCGAAACTGTCCGTGATTGTGTACCAGGGCATCTGCCAGCCCATCCGCTGCTTCAGCCGCGCAATGTCGGCTTGCGGGGCACGCGAAGCGTAGGCAAGAGTGGTGTTGCGGGCGTTGAGATGGGCGAGGTGGCCGACCTGGTCGGCGCCCAGCGAACAGCCGCGGCAGGCATGATCGGGCCAGCCATGCACGCCGGGCTCGAAAAAGGCGCGGTAGACGATCAGCTGGCGGCGGCCTTCGAACAGATCGAGCAGGCTCGCTCTGCCGTTCGGCCCCTCGAACACATAGGCCTTGTCGACTTCCATCCACGGCATGCGCCGGCGCTCGGCGGCCAATGCGTCCTTGGCCCGCAGCGTTGCCTTTTCCTTCACCAGCATCTGTTCGCGGGCGGCTTCCCAGTCCTGCCTCGAAACGATCGGCGGGGTCTTCATTGCGATGTGCTTGGTCATTGGTCGTCTCCTTTGCCAGTCTGTTGTCGCTTGCTGTCAGCCAGAATAGGGCGGTGAAGCGCGGGGGTGGGAGTTACAAGTGTGACGGGATTTGCAGGAGCCGGCCCGTCGCAGCAGGGGTGGCGCATCCTCACGGTGCCTTCGGCCGCGTCATGGAGAGGAGTGTCGGTTGGCATTGTCGGTTCTCCCTTGGCGTGCCGCACGTTGCCGATAGAGTTGGCCGATGCGGCTTGCCGGTTCATGGTACGGATTTAAGTTAGGGCGGCGACGCACAAGGGTGGGAGTTACAAGTGTGACGGGATTTGAATGGATTCGCTGATCACCGCCGCGGCGCTGGCGCTGGCCGGAGGCGATCCGCTCGGCGCGCTGGATCGCGTCGCCCTGCGCGAGGATCCGCCGGCGCTGGCGCTGCGCGGCATCGCCATGGCGCAACTTGGCGATCTTGATCGCGCCAAGGCGCTGCTGCGGCGGGCCGCGCGTGGCTTCGGCCCGAAAGAGGCGGTTGCGCGTGCGAGATGCGTCGTTGCCGAGGCCGAGATCGCGCTGGTCTCACGCGATCTCGGCTGGCCGGCCAAGGCTTTGGA
>NZ_RZPH01000717.1:0-3207 GCF_004022825.1 Mesorhizobium sp. M7A.F.Ca.CA.004.04.2.1 | reverse complement strand
ACAGGGCGACGATGCTCTTGATCTTGTCCTTGTCGACGGCGTTGAGAAGGCCTTCGGCTGCTTTCAGCGTGCCGTCGAGTTTGCCGGAAACGCCTTTAAGCTCATCCGCCAGCGTGCTGGCGGCGGACAGGAATTTGTCGATGCCATCCGAATTCTTGGCCAGCGCATCGGAGAAGGTCTGAACATTCTGGACGGTCTGCGTCAGCGGCCCGCGAACGTCCCTGGTGAAGCCTTCGAGCTCGGTCAGCACCTTGTCGGCGCGGGTGAAGATATTCTGCGCCGTCTGCAAGAGGTTGGTCACCGCCGACGGGTTGGCGACGATCTCGGCGACCTTGCCTTCCTTTTCCGCCTGGTCGAGGAGTTTCACTTCCTTGGGGTCGGCGCCCTTGAGCTCGATGTTGGCCTGCCCGGTCAGGCCGGCAAGCCCGATATCGGCTTGCGTCGATTTGGTGATCGGCGTCATGCGGTCGATCTCGGTATCGGCGATGGCAACCGTCGGATTGTCGACGTCGATATAGACGCGCTTGACGTCGCCGACCTTGACGCCGTTGAACAGCACGAAACTGCCGCGGCCAAGCCCGGACGCAGAGCCCGGAATGCGCACGCGCAGCAACGTCGTCTCGCCCTTGTCGCCGATGGCCGCCGTCCAGTAGACGAAGGCAAACGCCGCCAGGATCGCGGCCAGCGTGAAGATGCCGACAATGACGTAGTTGGCTCTGGTTTCCATTGTCCCACTTATGGCTATGCGCGCGCCGCAAGATCAAGTTGCCGGGCGCGTTTTCCGCGGAAATAGGACTTTACCCACGGTTCCTCGCTCTTCAGCATGTCGTCGATGGTGCCTTCGACCAGCACTTTCTTCTTGCCGAGCACGGCCACCCGGTCGCAAGCGGTGAACAGCGTGTCGAGATCGTGCGTGACCATGTAGACAGTCAAATCCATCGTATCGCGCAGCTTGACCACCAGCTCGTCGAACTCCGCCGCGCTGATCGGATCGAGGCCCGATGTCGGCTCGTCGAGGAAGACGATGTCGGGATCGAGCGCCAGCGCCCGGGCCAGCGCGGCGCGCTTGATCATGCCGCCGGACAGTTCGGACGGGAATTTCTGCGCTGCATCGGGCGGCAGCCCGACCAGCTCGATCTTGAGCATCGCCAGTTCGTCCATCAGCTTTCGCGGCAGGTCGAGATATTCGCGCATCGGCACCTGGACGTTTTCCTGCACTGTCAGCGCCGAGAACAACGCGCCGTGCTGGAACAGCACGCCAAGTCGCATGTCGATGCGCAGACGCTCGGCATCATCAGCTTTCTCGACATCGACGCCGAACAGCTTGATCGTACCCGACTGCTTGCGCGTCAGGCCGAGAATGGTGCGCAGCAGAACGGATTTACCAGCACCCGAGGCGCCGACAAATCCAAGGATTTCGCCGCGCCTTATGTCGAGCGACAGTCTGTCGAGGATAAGCTTGTCGGCGAAGGACACGCTGATGTCGTGCGCGGATAGCACGATGTCGCCCTCACCCGCCTCATCCGCCAATGCGCCCGCCCTTTTCCTGTTTCGCAGGTTCATCTCAGAACTCGATCGCTGCGTAGAACATGGCAAAAAGTCCGTCGAGGATGATGACGACGAAGATCGACTTCACAACCGAAGCGGTAACATGCTGGCCGAGCGATTCGGCGCTGCCGCCGACCTTCATGCCTTCGACCGAGGCAATCGTGCCGATGATCATGGCCATGAACGGCGCCTTGATCAGGCCGGCAAAGATGGTGCTGAGATCGATGGCGACGCGCAACCGGTCGATGAAGGCGGCGGGCGGGATGTCGGAATAGAGCCAGGCAGCCAGTATGCCGCCGCCGAGTGCGGCGAAATTGGCGATGATGGTCAGGCATGGCAAGGCGATGACCAGCGCCACGAGCCGCGGAAAGACCAGGACGCCGATCGGGTTGAGCCCGATGACCTTCAGCGCGTCGACCTCCTCGCGCATCTTCATCGAGCCGATCTCGGCGGTGATCGCGCTGCCGGAGCGGCCGGCGATCATGATCGCCGTCATCAGCACGCCGAGTTCGCGCAGGATCAGCACGCCGACCAGGTCGACGACGAAGATATCGGCGCCGAAATAGCTGAGCTGATAGGCGCCTTGCTGGGCAACGATGGCGCCGACGATCGCCGACATCAGCACCACCACCGGAATGGCGCCGACGCCCATGCGGTCGATCTGGTTGAAAATCGCCGCCGGGTTGACGGCATGGCCACGGCCGAGCTTCATCTGCGCGCCACGGATGGTGGCGCCGAGGATGTTCATCGAAGCGAGAAAATCGTCGCGCATCTCGTAGACGCGGCGGCCGACCGCCTCAAGCGCGCGAATGACGATGTTGGGCGGCCGCGCCGGGCCGGATTCGGGTTCGCGCCGCACGGCCTCGCCGACAGCTTCGAGCAGGATCGAAGCGATCTCGCTCTGGCCTTGCATCTGGATCTCGACGCCCTTCTTCTCGAAGGCGCTGACCAGCCGGTCGATCAGCCAGGCGCCGGCGGTGTCCATCTTCTCGATCTTGGAAACATCGAGCGCCAAGGTTTTGAAGCCGCTTCGCTTTTCGATCTTGCGCATGTCGGCGTCGATGAGCGCGACGGTCCTTGTGGTCCAGATTCCGGAGAAAGCGCAGCCAAGAACGCCATCCTCCTCGCCGATCGCCACGCGCGGTTCGTGGTCAGCCTCCCCTGCGGTCGTGCCGCTTGCGTCGCGCTTGCCGATGGTCAACATGGCGTCCTGTTTAGCCTGACGGGTCTGACCTGTCGATTTGCCGACAACGCTTGTCGCACAGCAGGAGCAGAAAAATATGGCGCGTGTCATTTCGGTCGAGGCCGAGCGTTTTCCCATCGCCGGAACCTTCACCATTTCGCGAGGTTCCAAGACCGAAGCCGAGGTGATCTCCTGCACGATCGGCGAGGGCGGCCACCTCGGCCGCGGCGAATGCGTCCCCTACAAGCGCTATGGCGAGACCATGGAGGGCGTGCGCGACGCGATCGAGGCCATGCGCGGCCGGATCGCCGGTGGCATCAGCCGGACCGCCTTGCTCGATGCTATGCCGGCCGGAGCCGCCCGCAACGCCATAGACTGCGCCCTGTGGGACCTGGAGGCAAAGCTCAGCGGAACCTCGGTAGCAGTCGCGATAGGTGCTCTTCCCTTGCAGGCGCTCGAAACCGCCTACACGCTGT
>NZ_RZPH01000716.1:0-3212 GCF_004022825.1 Mesorhizobium sp. M7A.F.Ca.CA.004.04.2.1 | reverse complement strand
GGATCTGATTGATGTCGACCATTATTCTGCACCCCCTTCAAAGCCTTCGCGCGGACGGCGCGGACCACGATCGGCACCGGCGTCGCCGAACGAGCGCGGCGGACGATCGCCACGGTCGCCGCGATCACGATCGCCGAACGAACGCGGACCACGATCGCCACGGTCACGGTCGCCGAAGCCGCCGCGTTCCGAGCGCTCTTCGCGCTTCTGCATCATGGCCGACGGGCCTTCCTCATGCGCCTCGACCTTGATGGTCAGGAAACGCAGCACGTCCTCGGACAGGCCCATCTGGCGCTCCATCTCGTTGAGCGCGGCCGCCGGGCAATTCAGGTCCATCAGCGTGTAGTAAGCCTTCCGGTTCTTGTTGACCCGGTAGGTGAGGGACTTCAGTCCCCAGTTCTCGACCCGGCCGACGGACCCGCCATTAGCGGAGATGACACCCTTGTACTGTTCGACAAGCGCATCGACCTGCTGCTGCGAGAGGTCCTGCCGGGCAAGAAACACATGTTCGTAAAGAGCCATTATGTCCTATGCCTTTCTTCGTTTCTCTCCCGGTTCCCGGCGGCAAAAGCCTCTGCAACTTCTCTGACCCGCAAACCCTCGAAGGGGCAGGGGGAAGAAAGGAGCATGACGAGACGGTCGAGAGCGGAGACACGGGAGGCGGAAGCACTTCCGGCTTCACACGAAGGTTCTGAAAAACCTCCGGCCCTCCGTTCAGCCCCCAGCAAGGACCGGCAGATTGCGGGCGTCTATACAGCAATCCGGCCGCAAAGCAAGCGCAAGCGGCATTCCCGTGTGTCATAGCCGATGATCGGGGAGCAGCAACGGTCGGAGTTGTGGTTTCCGGCAACCACGTCTTAACCACACCAGCAGGTTGTGTGGAGTTGAAGCCTGGCCATCAACGGTCGATTCATCATCGAAGGCGCAAAAGCCCGGACAACCGCGCAAAAGCGGCAAGCATTTCCGGGGGTAAGGATGCTTTTCAACAAATTCTGGCGCTCGAAGAGCGGCAATTTCACGCTTGTGCTGGGACTGGGTTTGCCGGTCATCCTGACGGCAGTCGCTTTCGCAACCGATATCTCGACCCTTATGCGAGCCAAGAGCAATCTGCAGAACGCTCTTGATTCGGCAAATCTTGCTTCTTCGCACCTTGGCGATCTCGACATCACCCGCAATGACGCTTTCAACCGCTATTTCCAGGCCAACATCGTCGGTCATGGCGAACTCGGCAATGCGCAGGCGACGCTGACTGTCGATAAGGGCGTCAACTTCGTCAAGACAAAGGCGATTGCCTCGGCGGACGTCAATCTCAACTTCGCCTTCCTGTTCGGCGACAGCAAGCACATCGTGGTCGATGCCTCGGCGGTCGAATCGAACAACCAGCTCGAAGTCGTGCTGGTACTGGACAACACCGGCTCGATGGCCGGCGCGCGCATGACGGCACTGAGGACGGCGACAAAATCGTTGCTCGACACGCTCGAAGCGGCGAAATCGCCGACGCGCAAGATCCGCGCCTCGCTGGTTCCTTTCGTAACCGCCGTCAACGTCAATGGCGACGGCTTCGACCCGTCCTGGATCGACATGGACGGCAAGTCCTCAACCAACGGCGTCAATTTTCCCGTCATCGACGGCAAGCGGCCGAACCACATGGCGCTTTTCAAACAGCTCAAGAAGACCGGATGGACCGATGCCGGATGGAATGGCACCGGATGGAAGGGTTGTGTCGAGGCGCGGCCAGGCGCTTACAATATCTCCGACACGCCACCCGACACGGCCAAGCCCGACACGCTGTTCGTGCCGTACTTTGCGCCGGATGATCCCGAAGACGCCCAAAAGCCGTCTGGCTCCTATGGCAATTCGGATAAATACTACAACAACTCCTATCTCAACGATGTCAGCGACAAAACCAGGCTTGCCCAGTCGGGCATCAACATCCTGGGCATCGATCTCAGCAACCTGCTCGGCAATCTCATCGAACTTCTGTCGCCCGATGACAGGGCTGCCAGGGAAAAGATTGCCAAATATGTTGCGCCCGCCAAGGAACTCATAACCGAGATCGGCTCTCCCATCACTATCGGTCCGAACCGTGCGTGTCCGACCCCGGTGGTCCCCCTGACCGACGATTTCGACAAGCTGCGCAAGGCTGCCAGTCAGATGACCGAGTGGAACGGTTCGGGCACCAACGTCTCCGAGGGCCTGTCATGGGGTATGCGGGTGCTGTCGCCCGCCGCGCCCTACACCGATGGGGCGCCGTGGAAGACGCCCGGCATCAGCAAGATCGTGCTGTTGCTCACCGACGGCGAGAACGTCGTCTATGGCGCCAGCCAACAGCCGACGAAATCTGACTACACATCATATGGTTATCTGGCCGGCGGCCGTTTCGGATCAGATAACCAGACGACCGCTGCGCGCAATGTCGACGGCTGGACCAAAAACGTCTGCACGCAATTGAAGAACGAGGGCGTGCAAATCTACACCATGGTGCTGCAATCCGACACCGCAGCCAACCGCGCGCTTTACAGCGCCTGCGCTTCTGATCCGAGCGGCTATTATGCAGTCAACGATCCGACCAAATTGCCGGACGTTTTCCAGCAGATCGCCAACAAGTTCTCGAAGCTGCAATTGACGAACTGAACGCGCGATCCGACACAGACGAGCCTGAGGGATCGTTGGGCTCAACTCGTATGGGCGACAACCTTGTCCTTGTCGACCGTTTCGGGGAAGAAGTCAGGCGCTGCCTGACGCTTGCCGAACATCATATCGTACTGCAGCAGGCGGAAATCGCGGATCGCCGGATCGATCTCCTTCTGCCGCGCCCAATCGGGCGTGGCTTCGCCAGCCGGCGTCAGCAGAAGATTGCGGTCGACGACACGGTAGCGTTCGCTCATCTCGCCCAGGAAGCCGGTGTAGTAGGGATGGCTGATTCCGGCCGTTTTCAGGATATGATAGGGCAGGAAGGCTGGGCTGACGGCACCCATCTGCTCAGCCGGCCCGGTGCGGTTCGACCAGATGACCAGCGGCGTCTCGTGATGCTCGAGAGCAGCCTCGGGCGACGCTTCCTTGCGCGGCGCGACATTGTCCTTGAGGAAGCCGGTTTCGACATAGACCGGCCCCAGCGGCGGCAGATGGTCGCCGAAGAAGGCGATTACGGTGGGGCGGGAGCGTTTCTTGGCCCATTCGACGAGGCGTTCGAGGCCGCGATCGGCATCGGC
>NZ_RZPH01000715.1:0-3217 GCF_004022825.1 Mesorhizobium sp. M7A.F.Ca.CA.004.04.2.1 | reverse complement strand
GCTTGGGGCGGGTGATGATGGCGCGGGCGATCGACAGGCGCTGGCGCTGGCCGCCGGAAAATTCATTCGGGTATTTGTCCATGTCGCTGATGCCGAGGCCGACTTCGTGCAGCGCATGCGCCACCATTTCGCGGCGCTCGGTGCGTGTCGGCTGCTTCTCCAGCACATGCAGGGGTTCGGCGACTAGTTTTTCGACCTTCTGACGCGGGTCGAAGGATCCGTAGGGATCCTGGAAAACGACCTGCATGTCACGGCGAGCCGGCTTCAGCTCGGCTTCGCTTTTGCCGGTGATGGTCTCGCCGCGAAACCGGATCGAGCCCGATGTCGGCCGATCCAGCGCCAGGATCATGCGGGCGAGCGTTGACTTGCCGCAGCCGGATCTGCCGACCAGCGCCACTGACTGACCCGGCGCCATCGACAGCGAGACATCGTCGACGGCGCGGATGCCAGGCGCGCGTTTGAACAATGAGGTGCGCCGTCCGGGATAGTCGCGTGTCACGCTTTCGACCTGAAGCAAAGGTCGGCTCGTCTCGATGCCATGCGGCCTGGCGCGCGCCGGCACATGCATCGAGGCCTGCGCCAGCTGGCGCGTGTAGGGATGGAACTGTTCGGACAGCGTGCGCGCAGTGTCGCCGGCTTCCATAACCTCGCCGCGGCGCAGGATAGTGATGCGGTCCGCCATCTCGGTCACCACGGCGAGGTCGTGCGAGATCAGGAGCAGGCCCATGCGGCTCTCGGCGACGAGGTCGCGCAAGAGGTCGAGGATCTGCGCCTGCAGCACCACGTCGAGCGCCGTCGTCGGCTCGTCGGCGACCAGCAGCTTCGGCTTCAGCGCGCAGGCGATGGCGATGACGACGCGCTGGCGCTGGCCACCGGACAGTTCATGCGGATAGCGCGACATTGGGAATTTCGCTTCGGGGAGGCCGACGCGGTCGAGCATTTTTCGCGCCCGGTCTTCGGCCTCGGCGCGGCTGGCCTTGGTGTGCCAGCGTATGCCTTCGGCAACCTGTTCGCCGATGGTCTTGACCGGATTGAGCGCCGTCATCGGCTCCTGGAAGACCATGCCGATGTCGTCGCCGCGCAGCGCGCACATCTGATCCTCGGTTGCCGCGAGGATGTCGATGCCGTCGAATGTGACGCGTCCGGTGGCGCGCGCGGCATGGGGCAGAAGCTGCATCACCGTCAGCGCGGTCATCGACTTGCCCGAGCCGGATTCGCCGACCAAACCCATCACCTCGCCGGGCGCGACGGAAAGCTCCATTCCTTTAAGGATCTGCGTGTCGCCGATGGTCAGCGACAGGTTCTCGATGTCGAGCAGGCTCATCGCTGCCGCCGCGATTTCGGATCGAGGATGTCGGCGATGCCGTCGCCCAGGAGGTTCAGCCCCAGCACGGCGACAACGATCGCCATGCCCGGAAAGATCGCCATCCATGGCGCCACCACCATGCGGGTCTGCGCGTCGAACAGCATGCGGCCCCAGCTCGGCATTGGCGGTTGCGCGCCAAGGCCGAGATAGGAAAGCCCGGCCTCGGCTAGGATGCCCAGCGCGAACTGGATGGTGCCTTGCACCAGGAGCAGCGTGGCGATGTTGGGCAGCACATGTTCGATTGTGATCTGCGTGCTGCTCTTGCCGGCGGCGCGCGCGGCCAGAATGAACTCGCGCGGCCAGATCGCCAGCGCGCCGGCCCGGGCGACACGGGCAAAGACCGGGATGTTGAAGATGCCGATGGCGATGATGGCGTTGATCGCGCCTGGCCCGAAGATGGCGGTGATCATGATCGCCGACAGCAAAGCCGGGAAGGCGAAGACGAGGTCGTTCAGCCGCATCAGTGCCTCGTCGACGAGGCCGCCGCGTGCCGCCGCAAAGGCGCCGAGCGGCACGCCGACCCCCATGCCGATGCCGACCGCGACCAGCGCCACGGCAATCGAATTGCGGGCCCCGACCATGACCATCGACAGAATGTCGCGGCCGAAATGGTCGGTGCCGAACCAGTGCGCCAGCGAGGGTGCCTGCGTCTTGTCCGATATCACCAGTTTGGTGACGTCGTAGGGCGTCCAGCCATAAGAGACTACAGCCATTGCCAGGATCAGCAGCGTGATGACGAAACCGGCCACGAAGGCGGTATTCCTGAACGCCTTGCCCAGGATGTTGCCAAACGTCTCTTCTGACATCTCGATTTGCAGTGTCATTGCCGGCTTCTCAAGCGCGGATCGACAACCGCATAGGAAAGGTCGACGAGGAGGTTGACGGCGATGACGGCGGCGACCAGCAGCATGACGACGCTTTCGACGACGATCAGATCGCGCTGGGTGATGGCCTGGAACACCAGCCTGCCGAGGCCGGGCAGGTAAAAGACATTCTCAATGATGATGGTGCCGGCAAGCAGGAAGGCAAACTGCAGGCCCAGAATGGTCAGCACCGGGATCATGGCGTTGCGCAGTGCATGCCGCCACAAGACTGCGCGATAGGGCAGGCCCTTGGCGCGGGCGGTGCGGATATAGTCCTCGTTCAGCACCTCGATCAGCGCCGAGCGGGTGACGCGCGCCAGGATCGCGGCTTGCGGCAAGGCAAGTGCGACCGCCGGCAGCAGCAGCGATTTCAAGGCTGGCCAGATGCCAGCACTCCAGCCGGGAAACCCACCGGCGGGGACCAGCCGCAGCCAGACGGCGAAGACATAGATCAGCATCAGCGCGAACCAGAAATTGGGCACGGCAACGCCAAGCTGTGCGGCGCCCATGGAAATCGTGTCACCGGCGCGTCCACGCCGGCTGGCGGAAAACAGGCCAACGGGAATCGCGATGATGGTGGAGAGCGCAAGCGCAATCAGCGCCAGCGGCAGCGAGACGGCAAGCCGCTCGCGCACCAGATCGATGACCGGCACCGAATAGGTGTAGGAGCGGCCGAAATCGAGACTGAGCAGGCCGCCGGCCCATTGCAGGTAGCGCAAGGCCAGCGGCGCGTTGAGGCCCATCTGGTTGCGCAGCAGCTCGACCTGATCGGCACTGGCGTTCAGGCCCAGCATCAGCCGCGCCGGATCGCCGGGCAGGATCTCCAGGACGGCGAACACCACCATGGAAGCCAGCACCAGCGTGGCGAGCGCGACGGCGAAGCGTTTTAGGAGGTAGGCGGTCATGGAAGGTGGGGGATCACTCGCTCCACTTCACCTTGGTCAAATCATTGGCCTGGATCGGGGCGTTTTCCCACAGGCCTTGCAGC
>NZ_RZPH01000714.1:0-3217 GCF_004022825.1 Mesorhizobium sp. M7A.F.Ca.CA.004.04.2.1 | reverse complement strand
AGCGTGAACGGCGTCACCGCCACCGACTGGCCGAACTCGGCCATGGTCATCAGGCCCTCGGCCATCATCTCGTCGAAGCGGCGCGGCGAGTTGACCGAGATGATCGTGGTGATGCCGGGATCGTCGCGCATCTGGTCGAGCGTCAGCCCGCGCGAAATCGCCATCATCTCGATGCCGTCAAGCGCCCTGCCCCGGCCGATAGCCGAGACATGGAAACTCTTATCGGTCAGCGTCAGATTGGTGAAGTAGGTGTCGAGATGGCGGGAGTTTGCCGGCAGCTCCACCGGTGCGCAGACCTGGTTGCCGAGCATGTGGATGCAGTTGAAATGCTGCGCCAACCGGGTCAGATCCGAATAGTCGCGCAAATTGCCGGCACGGCGGCCGCGCTCCATATCGTGCACATTCGGCGGCCCGGCAACGAGCGTGAAATTGATGGTGTTGCCGCCCAGATGAACCGCGTTGGCCGGATTGCGCGGCGTCAACACATAGCTGGACTGCGTGGTCTTCAACACGTCTTCGATCAGGCCGCGATCGATGCGGACATTCGCTGAGGCATGATCGACTTCGGCGCCAGCCTTCTCGAACAGCGACAGCGCCCGCGGGCTCATCACCTCGATGCCGAAATTCTCCAATATGTGCATCGACGCCTGATGGATCTGCTCGATCTGGTCGGGCGACAGCATAGCCATTGGCGGATAGGGATTCGTCACCCGCCTGAGCGGCAGTTGCGGGATGGCCGACGGGCCCCTGTTGCTGGTGCGCTCGGCGCCGCGTTTGCGTCTTGGTTCGTTCATGCCCGGCATCAAAGCCCCGGCAAACCGGGCAAGCTGTCGGAAATACGCCGTTTGCGGGCGTGATTTTAGCCACGGCGGCATTTCTGTAATATCTATTTAGAGAAAGCGACGAAATACGTCGGATTACTGACACAAAATCCCCCAAGCGACTGCTCCGACGAAGCGTTAACGAGCGCTGCAAGATTCCCTTTATGATTTCGGCCTATTGCTCTGCCAATGCGTAGCTCGAGTTTTAGTAAAATTGGTGCGGTTTGCGTGCTGCTGGCGCTTTCGGCCTGCGCCACGCCGCCCAGCCACATCAACAATGTCTGTGCCGTCTTCGACCAGAATGACGGCTGGTTCGACAACTGGCAGTCGGCCGCCGAGCGCACACAGCAGAAATACGGCA
This sequence comes from Mesorhizobium sp. M7A.F.Ca.CA.004.04.2.1, assembly GCF_004022825.1. NCBI lineage: Bacteria > Pseudomonadati > Pseudomonadota > Alphaproteobacteria > Hyphomicrobiales > Phyllobacteriaceae > Mesorhizobium > Mesorhizobium sp. M7A.F.Ca.CA.004.04.2.1. The sequence continues at coordinate 2,035 of NZ_RZPH01000714.1, read as the reverse complement.
TCCCCGTTCCCGTGCTGATGGCGACGGTCCGCAAGGAATCCGGTTTCAAGAGCAATGCACGGCCGCCACGCACCAAGCTGCTCGGCTTCATTCCGTGGAAGCATGTCTCGTCGGCCACCGGCTTCTCGCAGGCGCTGGACGGCACCTGGTCGCAATATCAGCGCGAGACCGGCAACTGGGCGGCCCGGCGGACGAAATTCGCCGACGCCGTCGACTTTGTCGGCTGGTATCATTCCAAGACCGCAGACACGTATGGCGTTGCCCGCAACGACACCTACAACCTCTATCTCGCCTACTATCTCGGCTGGACCGCCTATGGCCGCGGCAACCGGGGCGATGCCGGCGTCCAGGGCTATGCCCGGGCCACCGACAAGATGGCGCGGGACTATGCGCAGCAACTGAGCGAGTGCGGGAACTGAACTAATTCCGGGCATGAGCATTTCAACCACCCGCTGATGGACGGCATGCCTTGCCGACTAGCGGCAAACGCTCATCGCTTCGTCATCCACGGGCGGAGCAAGGAGCGCAGCGACGCAGCGCAGACCCCTGGAGCTGCTCCGCAGCCCAAGGGATCCATGCCGCGACTTCAAATCGCCGCCGCGGGCAGAAATTGTGCTCCGCTGCGCCCTCGGCTGAGGTCGCGGCATGGATCCCAGGGTCTCCGCGACGGAGCTTCGCTCCTGCTACGCCCTAGGATGACGAAGTTTGGGGAGGCTCCAGCCAATCCCGAATGCCAGCGATGGTCCACCGAGGGAAGACATCTTGCTGCCGACAGATCCCCAACCCTGCCAGATCCTCTGTTCCAGCGCGGCTAGTCGCGAAGCGCATTGACCGTTTCGAGATCGACCATCGGCCCGCCGGGCCGCGACGAAAGCAAGGGAATGCCGTTGCGCTCCCCGCCCGCCTGCGGCGGACGCAGCGAACGGCGAACCAGATCGGAAATGACTTCGCCCACACTGCGATCCTGCTGCCGCGCCATAGCTTTGGCGGCAAGAAGGACATCGTCATCGATTGCAAGTGTCGTTCTCACAATTCGCCCTCCCTCCAAGCATCAAACATCACATGGCGCAGCAAATGAAATTGCGTGATGCAGGTCAGTTCGGTTTCCTGGGCTTGCCCGGCTTTGGAGAACGGCCGGTTTCCGAAACCTCGTCGCGGACCTCGTGACGGCGGGCTTTCGAAACGGCTTCGGCCTCCTCGGCAGCCTGCCCCACCGCATCGGCTGCCGCGCTGCCCGTCTTGCCGCGCGGACGCTTCGGCGGCGTGCCGGCAAAACCGGGGCCGTCGCCGTGCGGCGCGTCATCCGGCACGCCTTCGTGCGCGGCGTGTTCCTTGTCGAACTTGATCACCGGCTCCATCTTGGCCAGCACGTCGTCGGAGAGCCAGCACAGGCTCATATGGCCGCCGCCGAGATGCTTGACCGGGGGCACCTTGGTCTCGCACAGATTGTCCGGCACCAGCTTCTTGTAGCCGCAGCGGGTCTGGAACGGGCAGCCGGACGGCGGATTCATCGCCGACGGGATGTCGCCTTCCAGCACGATGTGCCGCTTGACCACGCTGGTGTCGGCGATCGGAATCGCCGACAGCAGCGCCTCTGTATAGGGGTGATAGGGCGGCGCGAAGATCTGGTCGGTCGTGCCTTGCTCGACGATATAGCCGAGATACATGACGACGACGCGGTCGGCGATGTAGCGCACGACGGACAGATCATGGCTGATGAACAGCATCGTCGTCTTGTTCTTGCGCTGGATGTCCATCAGCAATTCGGTCACCGCCGCCTGCACCGACACGTCGAGCGCCGAGACCGGCTCGTCGGCCACCACCACCTTGGCGTCGCCGGCAAAGGCGCGCGCCACGCCGATGCGCTGCTTCTGGCCGCCCGAAAGCTGGCGCGGCTTGCGGGTCTCGAACGCCCTGGGCAGCTTCACCAGGTCGAGCAGTTCCAGCATGCGCTTGCGGCGATCGGCAACCGTCTTGCCGACATTGAACTTCTCCAGCGTGCGGATGATCTGCGAACCGACCGAATGGCTGGGAT
>NZ_RZPH01000713.1:0-3221 GCF_004022825.1 Mesorhizobium sp. M7A.F.Ca.CA.004.04.2.1 | reverse complement strand
GCCACGGGGCGACCGGTCAAGGCGGTGCAGGTCGGCGGGCCGCTCGGCGCCTACTTCCCGCGCGCGCTGTTCGACACGCCGTTCGATTATGAAGCCTTCGCGGCAAAGGACGGGCTGATCGGCCATGCCGGCATCGTGGTGTTCGACGACACCGCCGATATGCTGAAACAGGCGCGCTTTGCCATGGAGTTCTGCGCCATCGAAAGCTGCGGCAAGTGCACGCCCTGCCGCATCGGCTCGACGCGCGGTGTCGAGACCATCGACAGAATAGTCGCGGGCATCGAGCCGGAGAAGAACCTCGCTCTGGTCACCGACCTCTGCAACACGATGAAGTTCGGTTCGCTCTGCGCGCTGGGCGGCTTCACGCCCTATCCCGTGATGAGCTCGATTACCCATTTCCCCGACGACTTCAAGCCAGCGCCCGTGCGCGTGGCTGCCGAATAGGAGCTGGCAGATGAACATCAAGGCCGACTTCCCCTCCCTCGTCGAAGAGATCGACTACGGAACCCCGCAATCGAAGGCGCAGAAGCAGGTCACGCTGAACGTCGACGGTCGCAGCATCACCGTGCCGGAAGGCACCTCGATCATGCGTGCCGCGATGGAAGGCGGGGTCGAGATCCCGAAGCTTTGCGCCACCGACATGCTGGACTCCTTCGGTTCGTGCCGTGTCTGCCTTGTCGAGATCGAAGGACGCGGCGGCACGCCGGCATCGTGCACGACGCCCGTCGGCGAAGGCATGATCGTGCGCACGCAGACCGAGCGGCTCGATGCCATTCGCCGCGGCGTCATGGAGCTCTACGTCTCCGATCATCCGACCGGCTGGAACGAACAGGCCGGAACCGGCGCGAGCGAGTTCGATGCGGTGGCGAAGTCGATCGGCCTGACCGAGAACCGCTACGGCATCGAAGGCCGCAACCACGTCAAGCCGGAAGGTGGCGTGGCGCCCGGCCATGGCTCGCTGGCGGTCGACTACATCGCCCGCGATGAATCCAACCCCTATTTCACCTATGATGCCTCGCAATGCATCGTCTGCTCGCGCTGCGTGCGGGCCTGCGAAGAGGTGCAGGGCACCTTCGCGCTGACCATCGAGGGACGAGGCTTCGAATCCCGGGTTTCGGCGGGGATGCACGAGGCGTTCATCGATTCGGAATGCGTGTCCTGCGGCGCCTGCGTGCAGGCCTGTCCGACCGATGCGCTGCGCGAGAAGACGGTGCTTGCCAAGGGCCTGCCGGAGCGCTCGGCTGTTACCACCTGCGCCTATTGCGGCGTCGGCTGCTCGTTCAAGGCCGAGGTGAAGGGTGACGAAGTCGTTCGCATGATGCCCTATAAGGAGGGGAAGGCGAACCACGGCCATTCCTGCGTCAAGGGCCGTTTCGCCTATGGCTACGCCACCCACAAGGACCGCATCCTGTCGCCGATGATCCGCGAAAAGGTCACCGACCCGTGGCGCGAGGTGAGCTGGGAAGAGGCGATCGCCCATACGGCCAAGGAATTCCGCCGCATCCAGTACCAGTACGGACGCACTGCGATCGGCGGCATCACCTCGTCGCGCTGCACCAACGAGGAAACCTATCTCGTCCAGAAGATGGTGCGGCAGGGTTTCCGCAACAACAATGTCGACACCTGCGCACGCGTCTGCCATTCGCCGACGGGCTACGGGCTCGGCCAGACCTATGGCACCTCGGCCGGCACGCAGGATTTCGATTCCGTCGACTTCACCGACGTCGCCGTCATCATCGGCGCCAATCCGGCTTCCGCTCACCCGGTGTTCGCCTCGCGGCTGAAGAAGCGGCTGCGCCAGGGCGCCAAGCTGATCGTGCTCGATCCGCGCCGCACCGAGATGGTCAAGTCGGCCCATATCGAAGCGGATTATCACCTGCCGCTGAAGCCCGGCACCAATGTGGCCGTGCTGACGGCGCTGGCGCATGTGATCGTCACCGAGGGCCTGTTCGACGAAGCCTTCATCCGCGAACGCTGCGACTGGACGGAGTTCCAGGATTGGGCATCGTTCGTAGCCTTGCCGGAAAACAGCCCCGAAACCGTCGGCAAATTGTCCGGCGTCGATCCAGAGCTGATCCGGGGCGCTGCGCGGCTCTACGCCACCGGCGGCAACGGCGCGATCTATTACGGCCTCGGCGTGACGGAACACAGCCAGGGCTCGACCACTGTGATGGCAATCGCCAATCTCGCCATGGCCACCGGCAATATCGGCCGGCCCGGCGTCGGCGTGAACCCACTGCGCGGCCAGAACAACGTGCAGGGCTCCTGCGACATGGGCTCCTTCCCGCACGAACTGCCGGGCTATCGCCACATCTCCGGCGAAGCCGTGCGCGATATCTATGAGACCTTGTGGGGCGTGAAGCTGGACGACGAACCCGGCCTGCGCATCCCCAACATGCTCGACGCCGCCGTCGACGGCAGCTTCAAGGGCATCTACATCCAGGGCGAGGACATTCTGCAGTCCGATCCCGACACCAAGCATGTCGCCGCCGGCCTTGCCGCGATGGAATGCGTCGTCGTGCACGACCTGTTCCTCAACGAGACGGCGAACTACGCGCATGTCTTCCTGCCGGGCTCGACTTTCCTGGAGAAGGACGGCACCTTCACCAACGCCGAGCGCCGCATCAACATGGTGCGCAAGGTTCTTGAGCCGAAGGCGCGCTACGCCGATTGGGAGGCGACGCAGGAGCTTGCCCGCGCGATCGGGCTGGACTGGAACTATCAGCATCCCTCCGAGATCATGGACGAGATCGCGATGACCACGCCGAGCTTCGCCGGCGTCTCCTTCGAGTTGCTCGACCGTGTCGGATCCGTGCAATGGCCCTGCAACGAGAAGGCGCCGCTCGGCACCCCGATCATGCATATTGACGGGTTCGTGCGCGGCAAGGGCAAGTTCATCCGGACCGAATATGTGGCGACGGACGAAAGGACGGGACCGCGCTTCCCGCTGCTGCTCACCACCGGCCGCATCCTGTCACAGTACAATGTCGGCGCGCAGACCAGGCGCACCGACAACAGCATGTGGCACTCGGAGGACCGGCTGGAGATCCATCCGCACGATGCCGAGAACCGCGGTTTGCGCGACGGCGACTGGGTCCGGCTGACCAGCCGATCGGGCGAGACGACGCTGCGCGCGCTGATCACCGACCGGGTGTCGCCCGGCGTGGTCTACACGACGTTCCATCATCCGGACACGCAGGCCAACGTCATCACCACCGACT
>NZ_RZPH01000712.1:0-3223 GCF_004022825.1 Mesorhizobium sp. M7A.F.Ca.CA.004.04.2.1 | reverse complement strand
GCATCGCAGCATCAGGTTGATATTCGACGCATCGAACGGCGGCGAGAAGCTCGTCCCGCCATGGCCTTTGGAACTCGATGATGCGGCTCAGCGACTGTCACAACTTTTCCGATTTCCGGCGGATGGCGCAGCGGCGACTGCCGGGGCCGATTTTCAATTACATCGACGGCGCGGCGGACGACGAGGTCACCTACCGCCGCAACACCGAAAGCTTTGAGACCTGCGATCTGGTTCCCAACGTGCTGCGCGGGGTGAGCGAGGTCGACATGTCGGTGACGGTCATGGGCCAGAAGCTGGCGATGCCGTTCTATTGCTCGCCGACCGCCTTGCAGCGCCTGTTCCACCATCAGGGCGAGCGCGCGGTCGCCAAGGCCGCGGCCAAGTATGGCACCATGTTCGGCGTCTCGTCGCTTGGCACCGTCAGCCTCGAGGAGGCGCGCAGCATCAGCAGCAGCCCGCAGGTCTACCAGTTCTATTTCCATCGGGATCGCGGTCTCAACCGGGCGATGATGCAGCGCGCCAAGGCGGTCGGCGTCGAGGTGATGATGCTGACCGTCGACAGCATCACCGGAGGAAATCGCGAGCGCGACAAACGCACCGGCTTTGCCATTCCCTTCAAGCTCAACCTTGCCGGAATGGCGCAGTTCGCGCTCAAGCCGGCCTGGGCGATCAATTATTTCACGCATGAGGGGTTCAAGCTGCCGCAGCTCGACGAGCATGTCGACATGGGCGGCGGCACGATGTCGATCAGCCGCTACTTCACCGAGATGCTAGACCCGTCGATGACGTGGGACGATGTCGCCGAGATGGTCAAGCTTTGGTCGGGTCCGTTCTGTCTCAAGGGCGTTATGTCGGTGGAGGACGCAAGACGCGCCGTCGACATCGGCTGCAGCGGCATCGTGCTGTCGAACCATGGCGGGCGGCAGCTGGATGGCTCGCGGGCGGCGTTCGACCAGCTTGCCGAGATCGTCGATGCCGTTGGCGACAGGATCGACGTCATCATGGATGGCGGCGTGCAGCGCGGCACGCATGTGCTGAAGGCGCTGTCGCTCGGTGCCAAGGCCGTCGGTGTCGGACGCTACTATCTGTTCCCGCTCGCGGCGGCGGGCCAGCCCGGCGTCGAACGGGCCCTTGAGCAGATGCGGGTCGAGATCGAACGTGGCATGAAGCTGATGGGCTGCAGTTCGATCGAACAATTGTCGCGCAAGAACCTCCGTTTCAGGTAATCTCGACCCATGAAATCCTCCCTCGAAGACACATTGCTCGCCGCGATCCGTACCATTCCGGACTATCCCAAGCCAGGCATCCTGTTTCGCGACATCACCACCCTGCTCGGCAATGCGCGCGCCTTCCGCCGCGCCATCGACGAACTGGTGCATCCCTATGCCGGCCAGAAGATCGACAAGATCGCCGGCATCGAGGCACGTGGATTCATCCTTGGCGGCGCCGTCGCCCATCAGCTCTCGGCCGGCTTCGTGCCGATCCGCAAGAAAGGCAAGCTGCCCTACGAGACGGTGCGCGTCGCCTATAGCCTGGAATATGGCCTGGACGAGATGGAGATGCACAAGGACGGCGTTGCTCCGGGCGAGAAGGTGATCCTTGTCGACGATCTGATCGCCACCGGCGGCACCGCGGAAGCGGCGGTCAAGCTGCTGCGCCAGATCGGCGCCGACATCCTCGCCGCCTGTTTCGTCATCGACCTGCCGGACCTCGGCGGCCGCGCCAAGCTGGAGGCGCTCGGCGTGCCGGTCAGAACGCTGATAGGGTTCGAAGGGCATTAGGTTTCTCCCTCGCCCCGTTTACGGGGAGAGGGAAGCGAAGCGAGCAACGCGAGCGGAGCAGGGTGAGGGTAAGTACGACCGTCGAGTTTAAGACACCAACGCTGGCGCCGCCCCTCATCCGCCCTTCGGGCACCTTCTCCCCGTAAACGGGGCGAAGGAAAAAGCTACTCCACCTTCACCAGAACGGCGCTTTCGAACTCGAGCACCTTGTCGCCGGTGGGATTGAAAGCTTCCGAACGCAGCGCGAGAAGCCGCCAGCCGGGGCGTGAGGCGATCGGGCGGTGCGACAGCGCGGTGCGCGTGAAGGTGATGGTTTGCCCGGCATAGACCGGCTTCAGCCATTTCAGGTTCTTGAAGCCGGGCGAGGGGCCGAATTCCGGCACCGGACCGGGACCGCTCCACGCAGCGATCTCGGCGTCCATGCGGTTTTCCAGATTGAGTTTCATCCAGGTCGCGGCCGTGTGCCAGCCAGACGCGCAGAGGCCGCCGAGCACGCTTTTTTTCGCGGCCTCCTCGTCGATATGGAAGATTTGCGGGTCGTACTTGCGGGCGAAGGCTTTGATCGCCTCGGGCTCGAATGTGTGCGAGCCGAGCGTGACGGTGGTGCCGATACGGAAGAACTCGTCCAGTGTCATGCTTGGCTCCCCGCGGCATCGCGGGTGAGGAACATGACCGAGTTCTCGAGCTCGAAGACGCTTTCGCCACGCTGGTTGAACAGCTCGCTGCGCATGGTGACGAAGCCGAGTTGCGGCTTCGATTTCGACAGGCGCTTGGCAACAACCATCAGGGTGCCGGTCAGTTGGTCGCCGGCCAGGACCGGTTTCTTCCATTTGACCTGATCGACGCCGGGCGCGCCCTGGCAGGTCGAGTCCAGCAGGAACGCGTCGCAGAGCATGCGCATGAACATGGCGCAGGTGTGCCAGCCCGACGCTGCCAGCCCGCCGAGGATGCTGGCCTTGCCGGCTTCCTCGTCGAGATGCATCGGCTGCGGGTCAAATTCTCCGGCAAATTCGACGATCTCGGCGGCACTCACGAGCTTCGAGCCGAGGTCGATCGATGCGCCCTCGATGAAGTCCTCATAGGCCCATGTTTTTATCTCTGCAGTCATGGTCTGGAATCCGGCTTGTCGACCCACGATCCCCAGGATCGGGGTTTCCGGATGCAGGCCGGCGTTCATTTGGTCAAGCGATTTCTACTGCGCCAGCCTGTGGCCGCCGATCGACAAGGCCACTCAGAGCCAGCCGCGGCGGCGGAAGTACCAGAAGGGCAGGATCGCCGACAGCACCATCATGGCGATGGCGAAGGGATAGCCAAGTTGCCATTTCAACTCGGGGATGATGTCGAAATTCATGCCGTAGATCGAGGCGACCAAAGTCGGCGGCAGGAAGATGACGGCGGCGACCGAGAAGATCTTGATGATGGCGTTCTGCTCGATCGAGATC
>NZ_RZPH01000711.1:0-3226 GCF_004022825.1 Mesorhizobium sp. M7A.F.Ca.CA.004.04.2.1 | reverse complement strand
CGCCGCCAGCGAGCTCGGCGAGGAAGCCATCATCATGCTCGCCTCGGGCGTTCAAGACAGTTCAAATCAAAGGCAGGCCCAGAATGTCGCCTAGGGAATCAGGAGAAGCGCTCGTGCACGCCGAGATCAAGGCCGCCGGGCGGCGCATCAATTTCGCTCAGCTCGCCTCGATGCGCGAGGCCGGGCTGATCGTCATCATCCTGGCGCTGTGCATCGCCATGAGCTTCGCCTCGCCGCACTTCCTGACATGGGGCAATTTCCGCGCCATGCTGATGAGCTTTTCCATCGAAGGCATCGTCGTCGTCGGAATGACGATCCTGCTCATCGTCGGCGGCATCGACCTTTCCGTCGGCTCGGTCGTGTGTTTCTCGATGGTGGTCTCGGGTGCGCTGTTCCTTGCCGGCCTCGATCCCTGGACGGCAAGCCTGATCGGCATCGGCGTCAGCGCGCTGATCGGCGCGGCGATGGGCTTCTTCGTGACCGTGATCGGCCTCAATCATTTCATCACGTCGCTGGCGGCCATGGTCATCGTGCGCGGCATGTGCCTGGTGGTCACCAAGGGCACGCCGCTGTCGCTGTTCACCCTGCCGCCGGCCTTCAAGGCCATAGGCCAGGGCAGTTTCAACAACATCCCCTATGTCATCCTGATCTTCATCGTCGTGGTGGCCATCTTCGACTTCCTGCTGCGTCGCGCCACGGCCTTCCGCAAGGTTTTCTACACCGGCTCCAACGAGAAGGCCGCGCAGTTCTCCGGCATCCGGACCAATCAGGTGAAGTTCTGGGTCACGGTGCTGTGCTCGACGCTGGCCGGACTGGCCGGTGTCATCTACATGGCGCGCTTCGGCGCGGCGACACCGACCTTCGGCGCCGGCATGGAACTCAACATCATCGCCGCGGCCGTCATCGGCGGCGCCTCGCTCAATGGTGGCTCGGGCACCATCTTCGGAGCGATCCTCGGCATGGCGTTGCTGTCGGTGGTGACGAGCTCGCTTATCCTGCTCGATGTCTCGGTCTATTGGCAGGACATGATCAAGGGATGCATCCTGCTCGCAGCCGTATCGATCGATCACTTCCTGCACCGCAAGAAGTCCTGAACTCTAAAGGCACCGCAGCAAGACCATGGCCCCTCCCAACACCCGCGACGACATCGCCGCTGTTCGTCAAATGCACCAGGCGCTTGTCCTGCATTACGTCGAAGGCAAGACCCAGGCCGAGATCGCCGGGGAACTCGGCATCTCGCACGCGACGGTCAACCGGCTGATCAAGCGCGGCCACCAGCTCGGCCTCGTCGAGATCAAGATCAAGTCGCCGATCGACCATCTGGTCGACCTGGAAGCACGGCTGGTTGCGCTGGGCGGCATCGAGCGGGCGATGGTGGTGCCGTCGGTCTCCGAGAATCCGCACACGGCCCTGCAGCGGGTCGGCGAGGCGGCGGCTGGGCTGCTGCTCGACACCATCAAGGACGGCGACACGATCTCGATCACCGGCGGCAAGGGCGTCAGCGCGCTGGTCGCCGGTCTCAAGCCGGGGCGCCGATACGACGTCGAGATCATTCCCGCAACCGGCCTGGTGCAGGGCAAGCACTACACCGACGTCAACCACGTCGCCTCGCTGATGGCCGACAAGCTCGGCGGCCGCGCCTACCAGATCCATGCGCCGCTGTTTGCCGACACCGCGCAGCAGCGCGAAATGCTGATGGGCATCAGCTCCGTCGCCGACGTGTTTCGCAAGGCGCGCGAGGCGGATGTCGCGGTGGTGGGTGTCGGCTCCATCCTGACCGACGATTCCAGCTACTACGACCTGCATCCGTCCTCGAATGCCGATCGCCAGGCGATCGAGAAGTCCGGGGCGACAGGCGAGCTGCTCGCTCATCTCATCGACCGCCAGGGCAAGCTTTGCAACTACTCGCTCAACCGTTCGCTGGTCTCGTTGACGCTTGACGAGTTCGCGACCATCCCGCGCTCGATCGGCATTGCAAGCGGCCCCAGCAAGGTCGCGCCGATCCTCGCCGCCCTGCGCGGCAACCATCTCGACACCATCGTCACGGACGAGGCCACGGGGCTCCAGATCCTCGAGCTGGCCGAACAGGAGGTAGCATGAATTCTCGACAGATCCAGCGGCAGATCGGCAAGTCCGGCATATCGGCGTCGGCCGTAGGCCTGGGCACCTGGGCGATTGGCGGGTGGATGTGGGGCGGCACCGACGAGAAGGAGTCGGTCAGGGCGATCGAAGCCTCGATCGATGCCGGCCTCAGCCTGATCGACACAGCGCCGGCCTACGGTCTTGGCCGCAGCGAGGCGATCGTGGGCACCGCCATCAAGGGCAAGCGCGACAAGGTGGTGATCGCGACCAAATGCGGGCTGAACTGGCATTCGGGCAAGGGCGGCCATTTCTTCGATCAGGACGGCAAGCCTGTGCATCGCTATCTCGGCGCCGACGGCATCGCCTATGAGATCGAGCAGAGCCTGCGCCGTCTGGGCACCGATCATATCGACCTCTACATCACCCATTGGCAGGACCCGACGACGCCGATCGCCGAGACGATGGCGGTATTGGAAAAGCTCAAGGCAGCCGGCAAGATCCGCGCCATTGGCGCCAGCAACATCAGCGCCGAGGATCTTGGCCAGTATATCGATGCCGGCCAGCTCGATGCGATCCAGGAGCGCTATTCGATGATCGACCGCGACATCGAGAGCAGCCTGCTGCCGATCACCCGCCGCCATGACATTGCCACCCTCAGCTACTCGTCGCTGGCGCTGGGGCTGCTTACCGGCACGGTCGACCCAGAGCGCACATTCGGCGGCGACGACCAGCGCAAGGACAACCCACGCTTTTCCACGGCCAACCGGCAGAAAGTCGCAAAGCTGAAAGAGGCAATCGCCCCGATCTCCGAGAGCCACCAGGCGTCGACGGCGCAGATCGTCATCGCCTGGACGCTCGCCCAGCCGGGCATCACCTTCGCCCTGTGCGGCGCGCGCAATCCCGAACAGGCGCTCGACAATGCACGGGCCGGCGAGATCACGCTTGCGGCAAGCGAGCTAGCGGCAATCGACGCCGCGGCAGCCGCGCATCTCACCGCGATGGATGCCTGAGCAAAAAGGCAACAGCCCCGATGAACCGTAGTCATACAATCGCTGGTCTGCGCGACCGGCCTGATATCGCCGTGCTCGTCATCGGTGGCGGCATCAACGGCATCAGCGTCTTTCGCGAACTGGCCCTGCAAGGG
>NZ_RZPH01000070.1:0-11405 GCF_004022825.1 Mesorhizobium sp. M7A.F.Ca.CA.004.04.2.1 | reverse complement strand
CATTCAAAATGGGCCATGCCGAACGGCGTGCCGTACTGGCTCTCGCCGCCCATCTCGATCATCGGGCTGTTGACCTGGCCGACGAAGGCCTCCTCGACGAAGCCGCGGGCGACAAAACTGCGCGACAAAAGCCGCTGGAAGACGCCATAGGCCGGCAGCAGCAAAGCCCATGAGGTGGCGGTCGCCACCATCTCGTTGTCGGGGTTGGTCCAGGTGCCGTGCGGCAGTTTCAGTTCGGTCGCCATCCACGCGCCGTCATTGACCAGCCCTTCGAAATTCATGTGCTGGGTCAAGGTGACGAACATGCCGCCATCCATGCCGGCCGGCGTGCAGTTCATCGAATGGTAGCCCCAGGGCTGCGTGCCCTCGAAGTCCATGGTGATCTTGCCGTCGGTGGTGATCTCCATCTCGATCGGGATGTTGTAGAGCCAGTCCGGATCGCCGAGCAGCTGGAAGCCGGGTTTGCCTGCGGTGACGTGGCCGTAAAAAGTGTGGCCGCGATAGATTCCGGGGACGGTGAGCTGGCGGGTGCGGGCGAGCTGGGCACGGCGGCCTTCCTCGATGAACTCCTTCGACACCTTCATCCAGTAGTCGAGGCCGATCTCGGAGATCAGCTGCTTGACGCTTTCGCGCATGTCGATGCAGGATGCGACTTTGGCCTTCTCGTCGAGCACCCAGTAGATCGGCATTCGCAGATTGCGCTCGCAGCGGATGACGTAGTCGCGGCGGATCTCGTCGTTCTCGCCGATCTTCTCGGCGCAGACGAACAGACCCTCGGTGAAGCGCTCCTGCGCGAGACACACATCACCGCCTGGGGTAATGCCGCCAGCCTCCAGCTCGTGGCAGACGGCGCCGGCCCAGCCGACAAGCGTGCCTTCATGAAAGATAGGCACCACGTCCATCACGTCGGGCACCTGCACAGTGCCTATGAAGGCGTCGTTGTTGGCGAAAATGTCGCCTTCGCGGATGCGCGGGTTGTCCTCGTAGCCGTTTTTGATCATCCATTTGATGAAGCGGCTCATCGTATGGACGTGCACCATGATGCCGTTGGAGAGAGCGATGGCGTCGCCCTCGGGCGTGTAGATGGCGACCACCATTTCGCCGACCTCGCGCACGCCGGGCGAGGCCGAGATGCGGCGCGCCATTTCGCGCGCCGAGACGCAATAGGCGCGTAGCTTGGTGTGCAGCGTCTCGAATTTCAGCGGATCCTGGTTGCGCAGCGTGAGTTCCGTAATGCCGTCATAGCAACCGGTCTCTTCCATCAGCCGCTCGGAATCGAGCAGTCTTTCGCGAAGGCGCAGGGCCGAGGCAGGTTTGTCCAACATGGCGGTCGCCCTCTCAAGCGTGGGTGTAGTGCAGCAGCGTCCATTCATCGACATGGACACGGTCCTGCGGATGAACGACGAGCGTGGTGGCGGGATGTTCGATGATGGCCGGGCCGATGACTTCGTGGCCTGGCTGAAGCAGATCCATCTCGTAGAGATTGGCCTTGTGCCAGCGCCCACCGATATAGGCCTCGCGCACGCCCTTGTGGGCGGCTGCCGGGTTGGAGGCGCCGAGCGGCCGCTTGAGCAGCACCGGCTTGACCTTGTCGGCGGTGGCGATCAGCCCGAGTTCGGTGATGGTGAAGCCGGCTTCGCCATAACGCGACACGCGATGGTTGACCTTGGCATAGACCGCCTCGAACTCGTCGATAACCCTGCGCATGTCGTCGGCCGAACCGACCTTGGCAAGCGGCGCCATGACTTCGACGTCCTCGAGCTGGCCGGTGTAGCGCATCATCAGGAACGGCACGGTCCTGATCTTCTCCCTGGTATGGCCGTCGGCGATCATCTCGTCGACCGCTGCCTTGGTCAGGTCGTTCCAGACCGTGGTGACCTTGGCGCCGAAGGCGGCCAGCGTAGCCTCGTCGGCGCGTGACGGGATGTCGTGCTGGGTGGAGACGGAATGACGCCGCATGAAATCGGCCGTGGTGCAGCCGAAGGCGGAGAAGGCGGCCGCGAACTGGAAGGTGATGATGTCCTTGAAGCCGATGCCCCTGGAGCAGCCGGCCAGATGCAAAGGTCCCGAGCCGCCATAGGACAGCAGCGTGAATTCGGAGGGATGGATGCCTTGCCCGGAAATGACCCGGCGCAGCGCGTTGTTGGCATCGGACTCCAGCATGTCGATCATGCCTTCCGCGGCTTCCTCGACACCAACGCCGAGCACGCTGGAGCACTTTTCCTCGAAGGCGCGGCGCGCCTTTTCGACCTGCAGCACGACCTTGCCGCCCAGGAAATAGTGTGGGTTGAGGCGGCCGAGGATGGCGTCGCAATCGGCGATGGTCGGCTCGGTGCCACCGCGATCGAAGCAGATCGGACCGGGATCCGAGCCGGCGCTTTCCGGCCCAAGCGAGACCTTCTTGGTCAGGGGATCGACCTTGAGGATCATGCCGGCGCCGGCGCCGATCGTGTCGAGATGCAGCGTCGGCACGTTGAGCTTGAAACGGTCCATCAGCGGCTCGTTCTCGATTCGCGTCTGGCCGCGTGTGATGACGCCCATGTCGAAAGAGGTGCCGCCCATATCCGAGCAGATCAGCGAATCATTGCCGATCAGCTTGCCGACATAGGCAGCACCGAGGATGCCGCCGATCGGGCCGGAGATCATGGTTTCGTGCAGGCGCGGATGGTTGATCGAGGTCAGGCCGCCGAAGGAGAGCAGCGTCTGCACGCCATATTTGAAGCCGTATTTCTTCGAGACGTCCTCGATACCCCTAAGCTGCTTGCGGCCGCGCGAGGTGGCGTAGGCCTCGATCAGCACCGAATTCAGCCGCGACTGCTCGCGGATGACCGGGCGGACCTCATGGCTGGTGTAGACGATGATGTCGGCGCCGGCCCTGTCGACCTCCGCGCGGCAGATCTCGGCGATGCGCTTCTCGTGCACCGGATTGACATGCGAGAAGATGGTCATGATGCAGATCGCCTCGACCTTGTCGGCGATCAATTTTTTCGCGGCGATGGAGACCTCGTGTTCGTAGAGCGGCAGCACGACGTCGCCGAACTGGTCGATGCGCTCGGTGACGCCATGCGTGCGGCGGCGCGGCACCAGCGGATCGGGATGATGATGCGTGACCGCGTGCAGCCGGTCGGCGTAGGAATAATCGGCCCAGGCCTGCAGCCCGCGGCCCATCAGGATCATGTCCTCAAGGCCCTTGGTGGTGATCAGGCCGAGCCGGCGGCCGGTGCGCGACAACAGTGTGTTGAGCATGCCGGTGCCGGAATAGAGCACGACGTTGACGCCGGAAAACAATGATTCCAGCGAGATGCCCCAGGCATCCGCCGCGTCCTCGGCAGACGCGAGAAAACCTTCGGCTTCGTTCTTCGGCGTGGTCGCCGACTTGCCGATCTTGAAGTGGCCGTCCTGATCGACAAGAATCGTGTCGGTCATGGTGCCGCCGGCGTCGATACCGATGACGATTGGATTGCCGACGATGGGGCCGGTGAGATTGGGTTGGGTCACGGTCGCCTCGGGATCTGGTCTAGGTTGACGCAAGGCTAGATTCGATGGGCGGCTTCGCGCCATATGCCTAAAGACATAATGACGGCTGAGCTGACATCGCCGAAAAAAGGGCATGCGCATGGGGACCATCTGGGCGCCGCTCGCCAAAGCGATCGCCGCCACCGGCACGGACAGGCATGTCGACTGCCTGATCGACCTGATCGGCGCGGATATCGAGCACGACCTCGTCACGGTGACGCGCTATTCGACGACGCAGACACCCGAATTCATCAAACACCGACGCTTCTCGGACGAAATGGTCCGGCGCTATCTCGACAATTACTATGTCTTCGACCCGTTCTATGCGTCGTGGCGACGCGAGCGAAGGCTGGGCATCATGCCGCTGAAACGGCTTGCCAACGATGAGGCCAAGCGCGGCCAGTACATAGCCGGCTTCCTGGCGCAGTCGGAGATCTGCGACGAGGTCGGCATCATGCTGGCGGACGGCGGCGACTGGTGCCTCGGCATCTTCCTCGACCGCTCGACCACGCTATTCAAAGACAGCGAGATCGCCCTGCTGGATGAACGGCTGCCGGTGTTCGAGGCGCTGCATGCGCTCGACATCAAGGCGCGCGGAACGGAATTCTCCCGCACGTCAGCGCCGACAGGCCTCGGCGCCTCGCCCCGCCAGGAACCGACCATTCCAGCCAGCCTGTGGCCGGAGCTGTCACTGCGCGAGCGGGAGTTGGTCCAACTGATCCTCGCCGGTCACCCGACGGCCAACATCGCCGAACGCCTCGGCATCACCGTCGGCACGGTCAAGAACCATCGCCGGCGCATCTATGAGAAGCTCGACATCACCACGGAGCGGGAATTGTTTTTGCAGTTCTTCCAGCATCGGGTCGACCGATAGCCCGGGTTCGGACAGCTAAGCGGGTTACGCTTTTCCCGTTGCAGGTTAGAGCTCATCCTCCCAATTGGCGCCGCCATAGAGCACACGGAAGATCACCACTTGGTCGGATTCGACTGTAAAGGTCACCGTTACACGGCGCTCGAAACCGACAACCCGAAGGCCCTGGCCGCAGATCGTCACGGCGTGTTCCGCGCTCCGAGGCGTAGTCGAGACCCTGGCAGTAGGCTTCGATACGCTCGATATAGCGTATGGCCGTGACGTTGCCGGCGGCGATCTCGATGGTGTCGTATATCCATCTTAAGTCCGCTAAGGCTTCCGGCAACAGAACAATATGCCGGCGCTTCACACATCCCTCTTAAAGCGGGCGGCGTGGTGAGCGCGGATGTCGTCAAAAGCCTGGTTGGCTGGGATAACTCGGGAAGGATCCGCCTTCCACCTGTCATAGGTCGGCACAACCTCCTCGCGGAGCCAGCGCTCTACGGCCGCGTCGCGCTCTTGCAGGGCGCGAAGGCCGGCGCGGATCACTTCACTGCTGGTCGCGTAGGTTCCTGATTCAACGAGACGGTCGATGAAAGCAGCCTGCTCTGTTGGCAGGCTGAAGGTGCGCTTTTCGGTGGCAGCCATGATTTCTCCTATAATGTCGGTGTGATTATATCATACCAACATCCAATACGTTAGAAAACCTGTCGGCCCAAGAAACCGACATCGGCACTGCTAGCAGTCTCAAAATTCCTCTTGCGGAACCGCGCCGTCCCGGCTTAGTCTTTGCCTTCTCGCAAAAATGAAATTTAATTCCATTTGCCTGCAACCTTCTAGCCAGCATCGTGCCCCAGGAAAAATGAACGGCCCAATCGACTAAGAAAATATTTGATATATCATCTACCAGAACGGAAATAGCTGACATGGTCCAGCAGACATCGATCCAGCCATCGGCGCCCTGGTTGCGGCTAGATGTCGATGATTCGGACTGGACCGACGCCGAGGTGTCGAGCCTGGTGCGCTGGTATCACCAGATGCTGCTCATCCGCCGTTTCGAGGAAAAGGTGCTCGATCTGGCCCATGCCGGGCTGGTGCATGGTCCGGCCCACGCCAGCATCGGACAAGAGGCCACGGCGGTCGGCGCCATGTCCGTGCTCGGCACCGGCGACCGCATCAACGGCACCCACCGTGCCCATCACCAGGTGCTGGCCAAGCTTGTCAACGCGCAGACGCCCGGCGGATTCGACCCGCTGCATGATGCTTTCAACCCAGGCATGCAGGGATCGGTTCGCGGCCTGATGGCCGAGATCATGGGCCTCAAGTCAGGCTATTGCGGCGGCCGTGGCGGCTCGATGCATATGCGCGACGATGCCTCCGGCATCCCAGGCACCAGCGCCATTATCGGCGGCAACCTGCCGCACGCGGCGGGCTATGCGCTCGCCAACAAACTGCTCGGCACCGGCAACATCTCGGTCGCCTTCTTCGGCGACGGCACGATGATGGCGGGACCGGCCTACGAGGCGATGAACATCGCCGCGCTCTACCGGCTGCCGGTGATCTTTTTCGCCGAAAACAATCTCTATGCCGTCTCCACGCACATCAACGAGCAGACGCGCGAGACGCGGCTGGCCTCGCGCGGACCTATGCTCGGCTTTCGTGGCATCGAATGCGACGGCATGGATGTGGTGGCAGTCCACCATGCCATGCGCGAGGCGCGCCGGACGATTGAGGAAGACGGCGGCCCGGTGCTGGTCGAGGCGCTCTGCTATCGGTTTCTACACCAGAGCGGCGCCCGCCCGGGCAGCGAATTCGGCTACCGCACGCGCGCCGAGGAAGACGTCTGGAAAGCGCGCGACCCGCTTGCGACGATGGCGGCTCGCCTGAAGACGATGGGCATCCTGAACGCTTCGGACCTCGGGACACTCGACCAGCGCGTCATGGAGGCGGTCAACACCGCTGCCGATTCCCTGACCGAGATGAGCGGCAACGCGCTGCGCATTCCTGATCATCTGTGGCCGGACCCAAGCGACGTCGACAACCAGATCCGCGGCGATCTTTCCGAACTGAAGGGCGAGCGCTTCCTCGAGATCGAGGACGTGCCGCCGGCCGACACCAGGCCGGTCAAGTTCATGGTTGCCGCGTCCGAGGTCATCGCTCGCGCCATGGAGCAGGACCCGCGCATCATCATCATGGGCGAGGATGTGCACCGGCTGCGCGGCGGCGTTTCGGGCGCCACAAAGGGCGCGCTGGAGCGCTGGCCGGAGCGTGTGCTGGCGATGCCGATCGCCGAGAATGGCTTTGTCGGCGTGGCGCTGGGTGCAGCGCTTTGCGGCTTGCGGCCGATCGTCGAGATCATGTTCGGCGACTTCTGCCTGGTTGCCGCCGACCAGCTGTTCAACGCGGTCAGCAAGGTGCGCCACATGTTCGGCGGCGGCTTTCCGGTGCCAATCGTGGTCAGGGTGCGCGTCTCGCCGCACACCGGCTACGGCTCGCAGCATTCGGGCGATCCGTCCGGCCTGTTCGCCCTGTTTCCCGGCTGGCGCATCGTCGCGCCGACGACGCCCTTCGACTATATCGGCCTGATGAATTCAGCGCTGAAATGCGACGATCCGGTCGTCGTCATCGAGCATGTCGAGCTGTTCCCGAGCGAAGGCCCTGTGCCTGCGGACGACCGCGACTATTGCGTGCGGCTCGGCAAGGCGAAGATCGTCAGGCCGGGCAGCGCCTGTACACTGCTCACCAGCGCCAGCATGGTTGCCGTCGCCAGCCAGGTGGTCGAGGAGACCGGCGTCGATGCCGAGATCATCGACCTGCGCAGCCTCGACCCGACCGGGCTCGACTGGCCGCTGGTGGAGGCCTCGATCCGCAAGACCAACCGGGTAGCCGTCATCGAACAGGTGCAGCGTGGGCTATCGCTTGGCGGACGACTGACACAGGAGATTCAGGATCGCGTGTTCGATTATCTCGATCACGAGATCCTGCATGTGACGGGAAGCCTCTCGGCTCCCGTCGTATCGGCCCCGCTCAACCGCGCCGCACTGGGCGGCGCTGAAAAGCTCAAGGCCGCGCTTCAATCCCTCACTGCCGTGGGTGGATAGAGCGAACGCATTGCCACAAAGATCCGACAAGAAAATGGGAGAACTGACATGAGCATCCTACAGAGAAACAAGACCAGGGCGAAGATGCTGGCAGCCGTGCTGCTGGCCACCAGCGCCTTCTGGGCGCCGGCCACGTTCGCGCAGGACAGCAAGCCGCTGGTCATTGCGCGCAACATCGACCTCAACTCGCTCGATCCGCACCGCGCCTTCTGCGACACCTGCCAGATCTACAATTCCAGCGTCTATGAATCGCTGCTGACGCTGGACAAGGACAACAAGCTGATCCCGCTGCTCGCTTCCAAATGGGAAGGCAATGCCGACCAGAGCAGCTTCACCTTCACGCTCGACCCGGCCGCCAAATTCTCGGACGGTTCGCCGGTCGAAGCCAAGGACGTGAAATGGTCCTGGGAGAGGCTAAAGAACCTCAAGGGCAGCGCCTCGTTCCTGATGGACAATGTCGCCTCGATCGAGACCCCGGACGCGCATACGGTGGTCGTCAAGATGGTCGCGCCGAGCTCCGAATTCCTCAACATCGCGGCGGCGCCCTACGCAGCGGTCGTCAACAGCAAGGTTGCTTCCGAAGCCGGCGCCAAGGCCGATGCGGACGCTTCGACGACAGACAATGCCGAGGCCTGGTTCCTGGCGCATTCGGCCGGCAGCGCGCCGTTCGTGCTGAAATCCTATGAGCCCAATTCGGAACTGCGGCTGGCGCGCAACGACAAGTACTGGCGCACCGCGCCGGCGCTGAGCGAAGTCGTCATCCGCCAGACCAAGGATGCGGTGGCGCAGGCACAGATGCTGCAGAGCGGCACCGCCGACATCGCCATGCAGATCGACCCGGACACGGCCAAGACGATGACCGGCAGCGACGTGAAAATCGAGACCGTGCCGTCCTACAATTTCATCTATGTGGCGCTGTCGCCCGGCGCCAAGGCCAACAAGGTTCCGCTGACGCCCGAAGTGCGCGAGGCCATTTCGCTCGGTCTCGACCGTCCGAGCATCCTGGACTTCACCATCGGCTCCGAGGGCCAGTTGATCAGCGCACCGATCCCGCTCGGCTTCCCCGGCGGTTCGGGCTTCGAGGCGCAACCCTATGACGTCGCCAAGGCAAAGGAACTTCTGGCCAAGGCCGGCCATGCCGACGGCTTCGAGATGGAAGCGGCGTTTCCCGGCATGAACGTCTATGGCGTCGATCTGTCGCTGTTGATGCAGAAGGTTCAGCAGGATTTGGCCAAGATCAACATCAAGCTCGACCTGCAGCCGATCCCCTTCGCCAACTGGCGCGAACGCGTCAATGGCGACGGCATCCCGATGACGGCGGTGTTCTACGCGCCGGACTATTACGGCACGTCGCAATACGTCGATTATTTCGCCATGACCAAGGGCAGCCCGTGGGCGCGCCGCGCCGGCGCGGTGCGCGACCCGTCGGTGCTCAATCCGAAGGAAGCGGATATCTACAAGGCAGCCCTTGCGGCAAGCGGCGACGAGGCCGCCAAGCTGTGGCATCAGGCCGGCGAGGAGATGATCAAGGACAGGATCATCCTGCCGTTGATCAGCCCGAACCTGATCCTGGCCTACAAATCGGACGTCAAGGGCGTGCGTTACAGCGCCTGCTGCAACCTCCCGCTGGCGGAACTCAGCCACTGAGCGAAAAGATGCGGGAGGCGGCCAGCCGCCTCCCGCTTCCTCATCCTGGACGGTCAGCAAATCCTGTTCTTCCAGCATTAAGATCAATATATGATATATCAATACGCGGAGAACTCGCTATGACTTCCCTGATCAACTCCAAAGACCAGTTGCTGCGCGAGCGCGCGGCCTCGGTCATTCCGGGCGGCATGTGGGGGCACATGGCGACGCGCTATCTCGGCTCCGCCTATCCGCAATTCTTCGAGCGCGCCGACGGCTGCCGGGTCTGGGATGTCGATGGCCGCGAGTACATCGACCTGATGTGCAGTTGGGGCCCCAATATCCTCGGCCACCATCACCAGGCGGTCGAGGCAGCGGCCGAGCGGCAGCGTCGCCTGGGCGATGCGATGAACGGCCCTGGCGAGGTGTTGGTCGAGCTGGCCGAACTGCTGGTCAAGACCGTCGCGCATGCCGACTGGGCGATGCTGCAGAAGAACGGCACCGACGCCACCACGGCCTGCGTGACGATCGCACGCGCCGGCACCGGCCGGCGCAAGGTGCTGGTCGCGCGCGGCTCCTATCACGGCGCCGTGCCGTGGTGCACGCCTTCGCTCGCCGGCGTCACCGCCGAGGACCGCGCCCATATCGTCCATTTCGACTACAATGATGTTGCCAGCCTCGAGGCAGCCGTCGAGCAGGCCGGCAGCGATCTTGCCGCCGTCGTCGTCACCGCTTTCCGCCACGATATCGCCCGCGACCAGGAACTGCCGACCGCCGCCTTCGCCAGACGGGCGCGCGAGCTCACCACCGCCGCCGACGCGGCGCTGATCGTCGATGATGTCAGGGCCGGCTTCCGCATCGATCTCGCCGGCAGCTGGGAACCGCTCGGCGTACGGCCGGACCTGTCCGCTTTCTCGAAGGCGATCGCCAATGGCTATCCGCTTGCCGCGATCACCGGCACCGACCGGTTTCGCGAAGCCGCGACCAAGGTCTATGTGACGGGGTCGTTCTGGTATGGCGCCGTCGCCATGGCCGCCGCGATCGCCACCATCAACACGCTGCGCGACACCGACGCCATCTCCAGGATGACTGAAGCCGGCGACAGGCTGCGCTCAGGCCTCGATGCGGCAGCGAAGAAGCATGGCCTGTCGCTTCGCCAGACCGGCCCGGTGTCGATGCCGATGGTGCTCTTCGACGGCGATGCCGAATTCAAAAAGGCCGACGCCTTCTGCTCGGCCGCCTTGCGCGAGGGCGCCTATTTCCACCCCCGGCACAACATGTTCCTGAGTGCCGCGCATACCGCAAAAGACATAGATCTCGCCCTGCAGGCTGCCGATGCCGGCATGGCCGCAGCGGCGCAGGTGGCGTGACCAGCGCCGATGCGGTGGGAAGGAACAAATCGCTCAGCCGACGGCCGACACCAGGCGGCCGTTCTGCGCCGCGCGGCGCAGTTCCTCGGGCGTGACCGCACCGTCGTTCAGCCGTTCGAGAACCTTGACCAACAGGCGTCCGCCTTCGATCATGTCCTGCTGAATGCCCTTGCGCACGCCGTTCTCGTCACGCGCCCGCAGCGCGTCGAGAATGTCGAGGTGCCGGTGGCGGCCGTCGTAGGTCGGCCTGGCGTGCGGGTATTGATAGTTCACCAGCGGACCGTTGCGCAGCCAGATGCCCTCGATGATCGCCAGCAGCTCCGGCATTTGCGCCGCCTGGTAGATGGAATGGTGGAATTCCCAATTGTCGCGGACGGCTTCGAACCAATGGCCATTGTCCTCGTTGGCAATCAGTCTGTCATGCACCTCGGCCAGACGGTCGATCTCCCGTGGCTCGATGCGCGTTGTTGCCGCCGCCCCCGCCATGCCTTCGAGATGCAGCCGGATGCTGCGCAACTCCAGATATTGGGCCAGCGACAGCTGGGCGACGGTGATCGAACGACCGGCCTCCATCTCCAGACCCTTTTCGCGGACCAGCTGCATCAGCGCCTCGCGCACTGGCGTCTCAGACACCTGAAGGCTGGCGGCAAGGTCGCGGATCTTGAAGCGATGGCCCGGCCAGAAGCGGCCCTCCATCATGGCGCGGCGAAGCTCCTCGTAGACGCGCGTCGTCAGATTGTCGCGCGCGATCGGCGCGATAGAAGCAGTCACATCCGCTCTCCGTTCTTGCAGCGGCGCCGGCGTCGCCTGCGTCGCGTGGGCTGTGTATATGATACCACGAATGGCCTGACCACCGACATGAGACAGGCAACTGCGAGACGGGCAGCCATGGTGCAGACGGACATGAGACGGGGCGCATGACCGCGACGCCTTCACTCCTGT
>NZ_RZPH01000710.1:0-3227 GCF_004022825.1 Mesorhizobium sp. M7A.F.Ca.CA.004.04.2.1 | reverse complement strand
TTGCGGTGCCAGCGGCGCAGGTCGCGAATATCCTGCTTGTCCATGGCGCGCGCCTGCACCGGATCGTTGGTGAAGGTTCGGATCGGCAGGGCCGACGGTCCGCGCGGTACCTCCTTGGTGTAGAGGTTGGGACCGTTGATGCCCGAATAGGCCAACTGGATGCCGGCCAGCGCGCCATGCTGGTGCATGGCCTCTGCCATCTTCGCCAGCGCCGGGATATCGGCGTCGTCCCACAGCCTGAGCTCGATGAAGGGCGTGATCTCCGATGTGTGGTGCATCTCGGTCTGCTCGGTGAAGATGACGCCCCAGCCGCCTTCCGACTTGATGCGGCGCATCTCGGCCGCGGCCGAAGGATCGCGATAGCCGCCGCCATTGCAATGCGGAACCTGATAGAAGCGGTTCTTGGCGGTCACCGGACCGATCTTTACGGGCTCGAACAGAATGTCGTAGCGCGGATCGCGCATGGAACGTGCCTTCCTGCCAGCGTCGCCTTGCAGCATGCCCGATCATGGTTTCGAGCCGTGGCGCAAGCCGGCCAGCCCAGTGGGTTGATGCCGTGAGACCATTCATAAATTGCGGCAAGCGCCGGGAAACAACAGATTTCTTCTGTGCCGGTTAGGACGCGCCTAATCGGCAGCACTGCCTGGATTAGCATCCGATGAATCCCGGCTGAGCCAAATGCGACTTCAAGGCCGCCGCCGCGCGATGTTAGATAGCGCGCACGCCCAATGAGACACAAGACGCATGGACAGCATCCAGATCCTTGAAAAACTGATCGCGTTCCCGACGGTGAGCCGCGATTCGAACCTCGCCCTCGTCGGCTACGTGGCGGAGCTGCTGGACGCGCATGGCATTGACAGCCGGATCATCCACAGCGAGGACGGCCACAAGGCCAATTTGTTTGCCACCATCGGACCGGCCGACGCTTCCGGCATCATGCTGTCCGGCCACACCGACGTCGTCCCCGTCGACGGCCAGGCCTGGACGCTGCCGCCCTTCGAGATGACGAGCCGAGACGGCAAGCTTTACGGACGTGGCACAGCCGACATGAAGGGTTTTGTGGCCTGCGCGCTCGCGGCGTGCCTTAAAGCCTCGAAAATGACGCTGCGCACGCCGCTGCATTTGGCGCTCTCCTACGACGAGGAGATCGGCTGCATTGGTGTGCGAAGCCTGATCGACATGCTGCAAGCAGCCCCGCAGCGGCCGTTGCTATGCATTGTCGGCGAGCCGACCGATATGCAGGTGGCGACGGGCCACAAGGGCAAGCTTGCCGCACGCGCGCTTTGCAAGGGACGCGAGGGCCATTCGGCGATGGCCCCGCTGGCGCTCAACGCCATCCATCTCGGCTGCGATTTCGTCGCCGCCTTGCGCCGCGAACAGGACCGGCTGGTGCGCGATGGCGCCCGCGACGGCGACTACGACATTGCCTACACAACCGTCCATGTCGGCAAGATCAACGCCGGCGTGGCGCTGAACATCGTGCCGAACCTCTGCCAGGTCGACTTCGAGATCCGCAATGTCGCGGCCGACGACCCGCATGAGATTCTCGAGCGTCTGCGCGTGGAGGCCGCGCGCATTGCCACCGAAGCCTCGGCTATCGCGCTCGAGGCGGCAATCGACATCGACATCACCAACACCTATCCCGGCCTGGACACGCCGGTCAGTTCGCAAGCCGTCGCTTTCATCAAATCGCTGACCGGCGCCAACAACACCATCAAGGTTGCCTACGGCACGGAGGGCGGCCTGTTCAACCGCGATCTCGGCACGCCGACGGTCGTGTGCGGACCGGGATCGATGGCGCAGGGACACAAGCCGGATGAGTTCGTCAGCGTCGAGCAGATGCGCCGTTGCGATGGCATGCTGGAAAAATTGCTGCAGCGGCTTGCCGACCAGCAGTTGGCTTAACCGGGGCTACTTCTGTGGAAGTGCTGCCTGGCCGACAGCCCGCTCGGCGCCGAACACGCCTTGCTCGACGACGAAATGCCGGCAGTGGTCGATGAAGGCCTGGACGGTTTGCGTGCGGTGTTCGGAACTGGGCAAGGCGACGCCCATGGTCAGCGGCCGCAGATCGCCGTCCAGCGGCACGAAGACCAGCGGCTTGCCGTCCGGCGCCAGCGTGTTGAGCGGCCGCATATTGGCGATGCCGTAGCCGAAGCCGTTGGCCACCATGGAACGCATGACGGCGATGTCGCCGGTGCGCTCGGCAATGTTGGGGCGGATCCCGCGCTGGTGGAATGCCGAAAGGAAATATTCGCGGCTGAACGGCAGGTCGAGCAGCACCATCGGCTCGTCGGCCAATTCCTCCGTCGTGATCGACGCCTTTGCCGCAAAGCGATGCCCCGCCGGCAGCATGACATAGGCCGGCACCAGCATCAGCGGCTCGAAGGTCATGTCCTGCGACAGTTCGAGATCGTAGGTCAGGGCAAGATCGATTTCACCGCGCTGCAGCATCTCGAGCAATTGCCCCTGATTGCGCTCGAACTGGCGCACGCGCACATCGGGATAGGCGCGTTCGAACCGCATGCGCAGCGCCGGCAGCACGATTTGCGCAAAGGTCAGCAGGCATCCCACCGCCAGCGGGCCGCGCACCTTCTCGGCAAAGTCGCCGGCGACGTCGTGCAAGGCGTCTGCATCGTTGAGCAGCCGGGCGGCTTCCTTGAGGAAGATGCGGCCACCGGCCGTCAGCGAGAGGCCGTGCGAATGCTTGCGGACAAACAGCTGGACACCGAACTCGGTTTCCAGCTGCGCGATCGAGGCCGAAATCGATGGCGGCGATACATTGACCTGTTCGGCCGCCTTAGCGATGGAACCGGCTTCGCCCACGGCGACGAAATATTCCAGCTGTCTGAGCGTGAAGCGTAGCGGCATGGCTGGCTATGTTGCTGGTTTGAGGGCTTCGATCAAGCCTAATGCATGTCGCGCAAAAGTGGCCCCGGTTTTGCGCAAATGACATGCATAGAGCAAAGGCCTAAAGCGCATCGCTTGAATCCGTTCAATCGCGATGCGCTTTAGGCGCCCATCAGTATTTGATCCATGTCGTTTTGAGCGCGGTGTATTTGTCGAGCGCATGCAGCGAAAGGTCGCGGCCGAAGCCGGATTGCTTGAAACCGCCGAACGGCGTCATCGGGCTCAGCGCGTCGACCGTGTTGACGGAAACCGTGCCGGCATGCAGCCGGCCGGCGATACGATGCGCGCGCGACAGGCTGTCGGTCCACAGCGATGCGGCC
>NZ_RZPH01000709.1:0-3232 GCF_004022825.1 Mesorhizobium sp. M7A.F.Ca.CA.004.04.2.1 | reverse complement strand
CCGCATTGGACGGTGGAGCTGGCGCGCGGTTCAGGCGTCGAGATCATCGGCGACGTCGAGCTTTTCTGCCGCGAGCGGATGCTGAGCGCGCCGACGTCGCCCTTCATCGCCATCACCGGCACCAACGGCAAGTCGACGACGACCGCGCTGACCGCGCATATCCTGAAAGCCGCGGGACGCGACACCCAGATGGGCGGCAATAT
The DNA here is from genome assembly GCF_004022825.1 of Mesorhizobium sp. M7A.F.Ca.CA.004.04.2.1. Lineage (NCBI taxonomy): Bacteria > Pseudomonadati > Pseudomonadota > Alphaproteobacteria > Hyphomicrobiales > Phyllobacteriaceae > Mesorhizobium > Mesorhizobium sp. M7A.F.Ca.CA.004.04.2.1. The sequence continues at coordinate 3,029 of NZ_RZPH01000709.1, read as the reverse complement.
CGGCCGCGCGGTGATGACGCTCGATCCGCCCGAGCCCGATCGGCACTATGTGGTCGAATGCTCGTCTTACCAGATCGACCTCGCGCCCTCGATCAATCCGACGGCGGGCATCCTGCTTAACCTGACGCCCGATCATCTCGACCGCCACGGCACCATGCAGCACTACGCCGCGATCAAGGAGCGGCTGGTGGCCGGCAGCGAGACGGCGATCGTCGGCATCGACGATTCCTGGTGCGCGCAGATCGCCGAGCGGCTGGAGCGGGCGGGGCGGCATGTCACCCGCATTTCCAAGCGCCTGCCACTGACGGACGGCTATTTCGCCGATGGCACCAATCTGATGGAAGCGGTGCACGGCCGTTACAGCCGCGTCGCCTTCCTCGAAGGCATCGGCTCGCTGCGCGGCCAGCACAATGCCCAGAACGCGCTGGCGGCGGTCGCCGCTTGCCTCAAGGTCGGACTGGAGCTTGGCGAAATCCAGTCGGGGCTGGAAAGCTTTCCCGGCCTCGCTCACCGCATGGAGCAGGTCGGCCGCAAGGACCATGTGCTGTTCATCAACGATTCCAAGGCGACCAATGCCGATGCGGCAGCACCCGCGCTATCCAGCTTTACGCGCATCTACTGGATCGCCGGCGGCCTGCCCAAGGAAGGCGGCATCGAGCCGTTGCGCGGCTTCTTTCCGCGCATCGCCAAGGCCTATCTGATTGGCGAGGCGGCGCCGGCCTTTTCGGCGACGCTGGGCGAGGCAGTTCCCTACGAGATCTCAGGCACGCTGGCCGCCGCGGTCGAGCACGCCGCGCATGATGCCGCTAAGGACGACAGCGGCGAGGCGGTGGTGCTGCTGTCGCCGGCCTGCGCCAGTTTCGACCAGTTCAAGAATTTCGAAGTCCGCGGCGAAGCCTTCAGGCAAGCTGCGAATGCTATCGAGGGTGTGAAACCCATCGGAGGGGCACGATAATGCAAAGCCGTCTCGACAAAAGCCCGGTGGCAACCTGGTGGTGGACGATCGATCGCTGGTTCCTGGCGGCGTTCCTGTCGCTGATGGGGCTCGGCATCGTCTTGTCCTTCGCCGCCAGTCCGGCGGTGGCCGAACGCATCGGCCTCGACAGTTTCCACTTTGCCACCAGGCAGATCATCTTCACCGTGCCGGCGCTCGGTGTGATGCTGGCAGTCTCCTTCCTCGATTCCAGGCAGATCCGGCGCATGGCGCTGGTCATCCTGTGCCTGATGCTGGTGCTGATGGTGGCGGTGCTCTACATCGGCGTCGAGGTGAAGGGTGCGCGCCGCTGGGTGTCGCTTGCCGGCCTGTCGATCCAGCCGTCGGAATTCCTGAAGCCGGCCTTCGTCATCATGTGCGCGTGGCTTTTCGCCGAGCACAAGCGCCAGCCCGATATTCCGGGCAATCTGTTTGCCATGCTGCTGCTGGTGCTGGTCGTATCGCTGCTGGTGGCGCAACCGGACCTCGGCCAGACCATGCTGACGACCGGCACCTGGGGCATCATGTTCTTTATGGCCGGGCTGCCCTGGCTGTGGATCGTCGCGCTGGGTGCGGCCGGCGTCGGCGGCGTCTTTGCCGCCTATACGGTGTTCCCGCACGTTGCCCTGCGCATCGACAAGTTCCTCACCGGCGAGGGCGACACGTTCCAGGTCGACATGGGGCGCGAAGCGCTGATCAATGGCGGCTGGTTCGGAGTCGGACCGGGCGAGGGCACCGTCAAGCGCGTCATCCCCGACAGCCATGCCGACTTCGTCTTCTCGGTTGCCGGCGAAGAGTTCGGGCTGATCATGTGCTTCTTCATCATGTCGATCTTCGCCTTCATCGTTCTGCGCGGCCTCAACACGGCGCTGAAGGAGCATGACGATTTCACCCGCTATGCGGTCGGCGGCCTCGTCACCGTGTTCGGCCTGCAGGCTGTCATCAACATGTGCGTCAACCTCCAGCTTGTGCCGGCCAAGGGCATGACGCTGCCGTTCATCTCCTATGGCGGCTCCTCGCAGATCGCCATCGCCATCTCGATGGGCATGGTGCTGGCGCTGACACGCAAGCGGCCGGAAAATGGCCGGCGCCGTCCACCCGATCCAGTCGGCGACGATGGGCTCGAAAAATCCTTTTGCCCTGCTTGGCGCCTTCTGGAAGATCTGGCGCGGCGTGCGCCAGGCTTCTGCCGTCATTGGCAGAATCAAGCCGGATGCCGTCGTCGGCTTTGGCGGTTATCCGACCTTGCCGCCGCTCTACGCGGCGACACGGCGCAAGGTGCCGACGCTGATCCATGAGCAGAACGCGGTGATGGGGCGCGCCAATCGGGCGCTGGCCGGCCGTGTCGACGCCATCGCCGGCGGCTTCCTGCCGCAGGACACCAGTGCTGCCGGGGTCAAGACGGTGACGACAGGCAATCCGGTCAGGCCGGCCGTGCTGGAAGCGGCCAGGACGAATTATGCGGCATCGACCGGGGAACAGCCGTTCCGCCTGCTGGTGTTCGGCGGCAGCCAGGGCGCCCAGTTCTTTTCCGATGCCGTGCCGGGCGCCATCGCGCTGCTTTCCGACGCCCAGCGCAAGCGGCTGGTGATCACCCAACAAGCGCGCGCGGATGACGTGGCGCGGGTCAAAGCGGCCTATGCCGCGCTTGGCGTCGCCGTCGAGGTCTCGCCCTTCTTCACCGACATGGCGGCACGCATGGCGGCCGCTCATCTGGTGATCTCGCGTTCCGGCGCCTCGACCGTCTCGGAGATCGCCGTCATCGGCCGGCCGGCGTTGCTGGTGCCTTACCCCTATGCGCTCGATCACGACCAGGCGGCGAACGCGGCGGCCCTTGCCGCTGCCGGCGGCGGCGAAGTGCATCCGCAATCCTCGCTCTCGTCCGAACGCATCGCAGCGCTCATCGGCGAGCTGATGGAAGACCCCGATCGGCTGACGGCGATGGCGGCGGGTGCGAAATCGGCCGGGAGGCCGGACGCGGCACGGTTGCTCGCTGATCTTACAGAGGCTATTGCGTCCAAAAAAACCGTTTTGGATTTCAGGAAGGGGACGCAAG
>NZ_RZPH01000708.1:0-3233 GCF_004022825.1 Mesorhizobium sp. M7A.F.Ca.CA.004.04.2.1 | reverse complement strand
GTGGGGGGACAGCGTCAAGCATCGGCGAAGGTCAGCCGCCGGCTTTCGCGGCGTCGCTGCAACAGGCTGATGGTGGCGCGGCGCGCGGCTTCCAGGAAACGGTCCCAGCGGCTCGGATTGTGGACGACGTCGGCGCGGTAGAAGGATGGGCAGAGCACTGCCGCATCGGCGACCTCGCCGCAATTGCCGCAGCCGACGCAGCTCTGGTCGATATGAGCGACCGGATCGTCGCGCAGCGGATCGTCTGTTGACTTGACCGACAGCGAGGGACAGCCGGACAGCCGCATGCAGGCATGGTCGCCCGTGCAGATATCCTCATCGACACCGAATTTCGGTTTCACGACACGGGTCCCGCCCTTGATCGCCTTGTCGACCAGCGGCTTTTCGCGGCGCTGCCGGTTGAGCATGCATTCGGACGAGGCGACGATGACCTTCGGCCCTTTCTCGTCCGTCGTCAGCGCCTCGCGCAGCGTGTCCTGCATCTTGGTCACGTCATAGGTGCGGTCGACATGGCGCAGCCATTTGACACCCATGCCTTTGACCGCCTCGGTGATCGGATGTTTCGTCGACTTGGTCTTGTTGCCGGCGCGGGACGAGAGGATGTCCTGCCCACCCGTGGCCGCCGAGTAAAAATTGTCGACGATGACGATGACGCCGTCGTTCTTGTTGAAAACCGCATTGCCGATCGAAGAGGTCAGGCCGTTGTGCCAGAAGCCGCCATCGCCGACGAAGGAGATCGAGCGGCGCTTGGCATCGGGCGAATTGAAGGCTGAGGCGGAGGCCGGGCCCAGGCCATAGCCCATGGTGGTGGCGCCGAGTTCGAAAGGCGGCATGATCGAGAACAAATGGCAGCCGATGTCGGATGCGATATGGTGCTTGCCGAGTTCCTGCTCGACCAGCTTGGTCGCGGCAAAGATCGGCCGTTCCGGGCAGCCTATGCAGAAGCCCGGCGGACGGCCCGGCACGACATTGATCAGGTCGGCTGCGTCGACGCCGTCACCGACCTTGTTGGGCGCGCGCACTTCGCCGGGCAGAAGATGCGGCGCATCGGCGCGCAGGAAGGCGCCGATGCCGTCAAGCATGACCTGGCCGGTGTATTCGCCGGCCATCGGCAGGTACTCCTTGCCGACCAGCCTGGTGCCGCGACCGGCCTTGTGCAGCATCGAAGCAAAGGCCTGTTCGATGTAGTTGGGCTGGCCTTCCTCGACGACCAGCACCGCCTGCTTGCCCTCGCAGAATGACAGGAACTCGTCATCGATCAGCGGATAGACGGCGTTGAGCACATAGAGCGGCACGTCGGTGTCGCCATAAATGTCGGCAAGGCCGAGCCGCTGCAGCGCGCGGATGACCGAATTGTACATGCCGCCCTGCAGGACGATGCCGACCGAACCATGATCCGAGCCGAAGAACTCGTTGATCTTGTTCTTGGCGATGAAGTCCACCGCCGCCGGCCAGCGCTTCTGCACCTTCTCCTTCTCATGCAGGAAGGACGCTGGCGGCAGCACGATGCGGCCGGTGTCGCGGCGCGGTGCGTCAAGCGCATCGGCGACAGTCATCGGCGGCCGTTTGTTGTCCTTGGCGATGAAATGGCCGTGGACGTGGCAGCAGCGGATGCGCACCTGCAGCATGACCGGCGTGTTGGAAATCTCCGACAGTTCGAAACCGTCCTCCACCGCCTTGACGATCGATGGCAGATTGGGGCGCGGGTCGAGCAGCCAGACCTGGCTTTTCATGGCGAAGGCGTGGCTGCGCTCCTGCATGATCGAGGAGCCCTCGCCGTAGTCCTCGCCGACGATGATCAGCGCGCCGCCGGTGACCCCGCCGGAGGCGAGATTGGCGAGCGCATCGGAGGCGACATTGGTGCCGACCGTCGACTTGAAGGTCGCGGCGCCACGGATCGGGTAGTGCACCGAGGCGGCCAGCATGGCGGTGGCGGTGGCTTCCGAGGCGCTGGCCTCGAAATGCACGCCGAGCTCGCCCAGGATATCCTGCGCGTCGGCCAGCACGTCCATCAGATGGCTGATCGGCGCGCCCTGATAGCCGCCGACATAGCCGACGCCGCATTGCAGCAGCGCCTTGGTGATAGCGAGGATGCCTTCGCCGGCAAACTCCTCGCCGGCGCCGAGCCGGAGTTTCTCGACTTCCTTGGCAAAAGACCGTTCGGCCATTTTTTCAATCCTTCCGTTACCGCCTGAGGCTGGCGGCGCGTAGGTCTATCTGCTTGAGCATGACCTCTTCCGAAAACCGGGATCCACTTTTCGGGGTCATGCTAGATGTCGTGCTTGCGAATGTTCTTCAGCATCTTCAAAAGCGTGGCGATGAGTGCGGAATATTCGGCGTCGTCGATGTCGTCGAACATCGCCTCGAAGGCATCGTGCATGGCCGGCCAGGCGCGGGTGAACTCGGCGCGGCCCTCATCGGTCAGGAACACATGGCGGATGCGGCTGTCGGTGACGCCCTGCTCGCGCCGTACCAGACCCTGGCCCTCCAGTGAGTCGAGCGTCCGGCTCAAGGTCGACTGCTCGATCACCGTATAGACCGAGAGGTCGTTGACGGTGATGCCGTCGGTGACCGACAGCACGGCCAGCGTGCGCACCTGCGGAATGGTCAGGCCCTGCTTGCGGAAATCGTCGCGCAAGGTGGCGTTGTAGCGGCCCATGATGCGGTTCATCAGATAGGGCGCGAATTGCTGCAGGCCGATCTGCCCCAGGGTCGAAATGCGCTGGCGCTTCTCAGTGACCTTCTCTTCCATCACAGCCTCCCCGCCAGGAGAAAGCCGGAACCGCCGCCAAGGCCGGCCCCCGGGTGGGTCGAGGCGCCGATATGGTAGAGGCCCTTGATGCCGGTCTGATGGTTGCGGCTGGTCTTGAACGGCCGCCAAAGGAAGGACTGGTCGATGGTCGAGGAACCGCCATAGGGATCGCCGCCGACCAGATTGATGTTCATCGCCTCGAGATCGGCCGGCGAATAGGCGCGCCGCGCAATGACGCTGTCCTTGAAGCCCTCGATATGGCTGGCGAGGATCGCTTCAGCGCGATCGGCATAGGCTTCGCGCAGCACATCGGTCCATTGCCCGTCCGCTGGTGCCTGCAGCTTGCCGGCGGCGTCGCCCTTGATGTGGCGAGGCGCCTCGGGTAGTTGCAGCCAGAGGACCGCCTTGCCTTCCGGGCAGCGCGACGGGTCGAGCGCATGCGGCTGGCCAACACAGATGGTCGGCACCTCCGGCAGCATAC
>NZ_RZPH01000707.1:0-3235 GCF_004022825.1 Mesorhizobium sp. M7A.F.Ca.CA.004.04.2.1 | reverse complement strand
GGCCTGAACACCGGGCTCGGCGCCAATCTCGGCACCGCGGTCGACGGCGACGCCGGCGCCTTCCAGCGCCAGCTCCTGGAAGGACGCAGTGGCGCCGTCGGCGAGGTGCTGCCGGTTGAAGCCGTGCGGGCAACCATGCTTGCCCGTGCGTCGATGCTGTCGGTCGGCGGCTCCGGCCTGTCGCCTTCCGTCTTCGTCGCTTTGGTCGACGCGCTCAATGCCGGCGTCCATCCCGTCATGCCGTCGCTCGGCTCGATCGGCGCCGGTGACCTGGTGTTGATGACAGCACTCGCCCGCATGCTCACCGCCGATGGCGAAGCCGACTATCAGGGCCGTCTCATGCCGGCGGCCAAGGCGCTGATGATGGCGCGCCTCGCCCCCATCAGCCTGGCGCCCAAGGACGGCCTGTCGCTGATCAACGCCTCGGCGGTGTCCGCCGGCAGCGGCGCACTTGCGGTGACGGATGCATTGCGCGCCCTTGCCCAGCAACAGCAGGCCGGTGCGCTGACAATGGAAGGCATCGGTGCCAACCGCACCATCCTCGATCCGCGCCTGCATATGGCGCGTCCGGCGGCAGGCCAGCAGCAAGCAGCCAAGGTGCTGCACGATCTGCTCGCCCGAGACGAGGCGCCGGCGCCGACCACCTTGCAGGACCCGCTGTCGATCCGCTGCATGCCGTCGATCCATGGCGCGCTGATCGAGGCGATCGGTCAGGCGAGACAGGCTGTCGAGATCGAACTCAACGCCGCCGCCGACAACCCGCTGGTGCTGGGCGATGATGGACTGGTGCTGTCGACCGGCAATTTCCACACAGCCTCGCTGGCGCTCGCCTTCGAGACGCTCGGCCTGGCGATCGCCCAATGTGCCGCGGCCAGTGCCGCGCGCTTCATCCAGCTCACCGGTTCCGGCCGCAATGGCCTGCCGAAATATCTGTCGCCGGTCGGCGGCGCCTCGGCCGGCCTCGTACCGCTGCAGAAGACGGTGACGTCGATCCTGGCCGCCATCCGCCACAAGGCCAATCCGGTGATGCTCGACTTCCTGGCCGTGTCGGAAGGCGTCGAGGATCACGCCACGCAGACGCCTCTGGCGGTGGCAAAATGCGCCGGGATGATCGCGCTGTGGCGCCGCCTGATCGCCTTCGAATTGATGGCCGCCGCACAGGCCATCGACCTGCGCGACGGCTTCACATTGGCGCCACGCACCGCCGCAATTCACACGGCGATACGCTCGCTCGTCCCCATGCTGAAAGAGGACCGGCCGCTCGGTATCGACGCCGAGACGCTTTACGCCGCGCTCGCCGGCGGCAGTTGGCCGGCCTGACGTGGCTTCTCAGAAGACGATGGTCTTGTGGCCGTTGAGCATGACGCGGGCTTCGAGATGCAACTTGACGGCGCGCGCCAGCACCCGGCTTTCGATGTCGCGCCCGACAGCGACGAAGTCCTCGGCGCTCATCGCATGGGTGACGCGTTCGGTCTCCTGATCGATGATCGGACCCTCGTCGAGGTCGGAGGTGACGTAATGCGCCGTCGCACCGATCAGCTTGACGCCGCGGTCGAAGGCCTGGTGATACGGCTTGGCGCCCTTGAAGCTCGGCAGGAAGGAATGGTGGATGTTGATCGCCCGTCCGAACAGCCGGTCCGACAGGCCTTTTGAAAAGACCTGCATGTAGCGCGCCAGGATGACCAGTTCAGCCCCTGTTTGCTGCACCAGGTCCAGCAGCTTCTGTTCCTGTTCGGCCTTGTTCTCCCTGGTGGTCGGCCAATGGTGGTAGGGGATGCCCTCCAGCTCGGCGAAGCGGCGGGCATCCTCGTGGTTGGAGACGACGGCGGCAACCTCCGCGTTCAGCCAGCCGACCCTGATCTGGTACAGCAGATGGAGAAGCGCGTGGTCGAACTTGGAGACCATGACGATGATCTTCGGGCGGCGCCCCTGATCGACGAGCGCGGTCTTCATGCCGAACCGGTCGACACTTGATTTCAAGGCCCGCTCCAGGCTGTCCCTGGTCGAGCCTGGCGGGCTGATGAAGGCGATCCGCATGAAAAAGCGATTGGTCTGCCGGTCCCAGAACTGGCTGCTTTCGGCGATGTTGGCGCCGTTCGCGGCAAGCTCCGCCGTGACGGCGGCGACGATCCCCGGCCGGTCCTCGCAGGAAAGCGTAAGAATATGAACCGGCGCGGCCTCGTCCGTCGCATCATTGCCTTGAGATTTCACGCCCTGTCGACCCTTTTCATGAACAGGCTGAGCTCAGCCGGATCCATATGCACCACATGCTTGTCTTCGGGATAGGCGAGACTGTTGACATCGGCAACATACTCCGAGAACGCGGCGATGCGCTCGGCCTGCAAACGATCATATTCGGCGGCGAAGTTGCGGTAGACCTTGGAATGGCGAGGCATGTGGCCCCGGTTCTGGCCGAGGATGTCGTCGGCGAACAGATATTGCGCATCGCAACCGGTGCCCGCTCCCATCGACAGCATGATCAGCGATGTGCGTTCCGAGATCGCCTTGGCCACCTCGACCGGGACGACCTCGATCTCGGCGCCGATGGCGCCTGCGGCCTCCAGTTGTTTCACCGCCGCGAAGACCTCCATGGCGGTGTCGGCGGTCTTGCCTACCGCCTTGAAGCCGCCGGTCCAGGTGGCCCGTGACGGGATCAGCCCGACATGGCCGATCACCGGGATATTGTCATCGGCCATCCGCTTGATCGTGGCGTAGCCGGCGCTGCAATAGACCGCGTCGGCGCCGGCCTTGTAGAGCCGGAAAGCCCAGCGCACGAAATCGTCCGCCGTTCCGATCTCGTAGAAATTGTCGCCCGGCATGGTGAACAGGCTGGGTGCGGCGTCCCGGTATTGCGGGTTGAGCACCAGTTCGGGCGGCACCGAGACGATGTCGACCCCTGCGCGCTCCGCGGCCTCGGCCTCGTCCATCGTCAGCACGCGCAGCATGGTCAGCTGTCGCTTGCCCTTCATGGCGCGCAAATCCGCCACCGTCGGTCTTTTTCGGCTCATCAAATGGGTTCCCTCAGTTGCATTCGGCGGCAGGTCAGCCGATCTGGATCATCACTTTGCCAGCCTCGACCTTCACTGGATAGGTGGCGAGATTGACGCATACCGGTGCGCCTCGGGCCACACCCGTCTTGTAGTTGAAGCGGCCATTGTGCTTGGGGCATTCGATGATGTCGTCCATCACCAGCCCATCGGCCAGATGCGCCTTCTCATGCGTGCAGTACCCGTCG
>NZ_RZPH01000706.1:0-3237 GCF_004022825.1 Mesorhizobium sp. M7A.F.Ca.CA.004.04.2.1 | reverse complement strand
CGATGATGCCGCCATGCTCGCCGACGATCTTGGCGACCAGCGCAAGACCCAACCCGGAGCCGTTCGGCTTGGTGGTGATGAACGGGTCGAACAGGATCGGCAGGATGTCTTCGGAGACGCCGGAGCCATTGTCGCGCACGCAGAATTCCAGCGGCAGCGACACGCGGTCCTGCGTGCCCGGAACGGAAACACGGATGCCCGGCCGGAAGGCGGTCGACAGCACGATCTCGCCCTGCGGGTCGCTGCCGATCGCCTCGGCAGCGTTCTTGACCAGGTTGAGGAACACCTGGATGAGTTGATCGCGGTTGGCAAACACCGGAGGCAATGAAGGATCATAATCCTCCATTATCTTGATTTTCTTGGCAAAACCATTCTTGGCAATCGCCTTCACATGGTCGAGCACGACATGGATATTGACGGGATAGCGATCGATCGGCCGCTCGTCGGAAAACACCTCCATGCGATCGACCAGCGATACGATGCGGTCCGTCTCGTCGGTGATCAGCCGCGTCAGCGCGCGGTCTTCGTCGGAAGCCGACAGTTCGAGAAGCTGGGCAGCGCCGCGGATGCCGGAGAGCGGGTTCTTGATCTCATGGGCAAGCATTGCCGCCAGACCGGTCACCGAACGTGCGGCACCCCGATGCGTCATCTGCCGGTCGATCTTGTCGGCCATCGACCGTTCCTGGAACATCACCACGACGGAGCCCGGATATTCCGGCACCGGCGCGACGTAGAGATCGACGACCTTTTCGATGCCGAGACGCGGCGACGACACGTCGACCCGATACTCGTTGACCGGAGCCCGACGCTCGCGCACCTGATCGACCAGCGTCAGCAGCGGGCTGCCGAAGGGAATGAGTTTTGACAGCGTGTTGCGGGCGAGCATGTTTGCACTCGAGCGAAAGAAATCTTCCGCGTCGGCGTTGGCATAGGTGATGAAACCTTCCTCGCTGATCATGATCACCGGGCGACGGATGGTGTTGAGCACGATCTGGGCGGCATCCGCCATTTCAGCGCCCTGGCCGGCGGCGGCGTTCATGCGGCGCTCCGCAGGTTCAAGGGTTGCGGATCGCGCGAAAACACATCGCGCAGCAAGGCAATGACGCGCGCGGGCTCGAATGCGGTCAGTATGGCCTTTCGGCTGTCGTCGGCGACGCCGCCGGCATGCCGGTCGAGATACCAGCCAAGGTGTTTGCGCGCCTGGCGCAGGCCGCTTTCGGCGCCGTAGAGCGCCAGCATGTCCTCATAATGGGCCACGATGTAGTCGGCGACCGCCGTCGAGTCCCGTGGCATGTTTGGCGTCGCCTCGCCGATCGCTGCGGCCGCAATGCCGCCTGCGATCCAGGGCGCGCCATAATGGGCACGGCCGATCATCACGGCGTCGGCACCCGATTGATCGAGAATGTCGGCCGCTTCCGCCGGCGAAGAGACGTCACCATTGGCGACGACCGGGATGGACACGGCTTCCTTGACGCGGGCGATGGCGCGCCAGTCGGCCTTGCCCTGGTAGAACTGGCAGCGCGTGCGGCCGTGCACGGTCACCATGCTGACACCGGCCTGCTCGGCGCGGCGCGCGAGCATCGGCGCATTGAGCGCGCCTTCGTCCCAGCCAAGCCGCATCTTGACCGTCACCGGCACCTCGACCGCGCCGACAACGGCGTCGATCAGCGACAGTGCGTGGTCGAGATCCAGCATCAATGCCGAACCCGCATAACCGCCGGTAACCTTCTTGGCCGGGCATCCCATGTTGATGTCGATGATGTCGGCGCCCTCACCGGCGGCGATTCTGGCACCTTCGGCCATGTGCATCGCCTCACGGCCTGCCAGCTGAACCATATGGACGGGCAGGCCGGAGTGGCGTATGCGCAGCTTGAAACCGGCCCTGCCCTTGGCAAGCTCGCCGCTGGCAACCATTTCGGATACGACCAGGCCCGCTCCATGCGCGTGGGCACGCTGCCGGAACGGCTCGTCCGTAATCCCCGACATCGGTGCGAGGAACACGCGATTGCGGATTCTCACGCCACCGACATCGAGCGGCGCGGCCAATTTGGTCAAGTTAACCATGCACAAAAACCAAGCATCTTCATTCGTTGCACATTCTCTAGCCAGAACCGGCGCAATGTGCAACGCGGAATGACGCCACATTAAGGCGCAATTGGGAAAATGCCGGCCTTCGGCTTTGGCCGCGACCAAAGCGCCGCGCGTCGCCGAGGACGCGCAAAAGACGCTTTGGAATTTCATACTTAGCGCACGATCTTTCCGAAAACCGATTACACTTTTCGGGATCGTGCGCTAGGACCAAACAGGCATGACTGACGCAAGTGAAAATCACGTTTCGGGTGCGGATGGCAAGGTCGCGGTGGTGATCGTTGCGGCCGGCCGTGGTGCGCGCGCCGGACAGGCCAACGGACCGAAGCAATATCAACACATTGGCGGCTTTGCCGTCATTGCACACACGCTGGACATTTTTCTGGCCCACCCGCGGACGAGCGAGATCGTCGTCGCCATTCATGCCGATGACCATGAGTTGTTCCGGCAGGCGGCGGGCGCCAATGCCGAGCGCGTCACCGCCATCATGGGCGGGGCGACGAGGCAGGAATCCGTTCGGCTCGGCCTGCTTGCCCTTAGAGGCCACGCGCCGGCGCAGGTCCTGATCCATGACGCCGTGCGTCCGTTTGTCGATGCGGACCTGATAGATCGCACCATCGCCGCCATCGGCGAGCGCGAGGGCGCGTTGCCCGCTTTGCCCGTCGCCGACACGCTGAAGCGCGAATCGGCCTCCGGCGTGGTTGGCGAAACCGTATCGCGCAGCGGGCTTCACGCGGCGCAAACGCCACAAGGCTTTCCGTTCTGGCCCATTCTTGCCGCGCACGAGAAAGCCCGTCATCTGGGAAAAATGGATTTTACCGACGATGCCGCGATCGCCGAATGGGCGCATATTCCGGTCAAGATCGTTCCGGGCTCGCCGGACAATGTCAAACTCACCTGGGCACGGGATATTGCGATGGCGGACCAGCGGCTTTCCGGCGAACGCGTGCGCTTTCCCGACATCCGTACCGGCAATGGCTACGACGTCCACGCCTTCGAACCGGGAGACCATGTCACTTTGTGTGGCGTCGCCATAGCGCACGACAAGAAGCTGTCCGGCCATTCCGACGCCGATGTCGGTCTGCACGCCTTGACCGATGCGCTGCTGGCGACTTGCGGCGCAGGCGACATCGGCACGCATTTCCCGCC
>NZ_RZPH01000705.1:0-3246 GCF_004022825.1 Mesorhizobium sp. M7A.F.Ca.CA.004.04.2.1 | reverse complement strand
GCCGATCACGGCGCCCGCCAGGAACACACAGACGATATCGGCCGAAGAGAACATCAGATTGACGATCGTGCCGAGCACGACGAACTGCAGCCAGACCGGAAACGCCGCCGAGGCGTCGATGAATTGCGGCAGGAACGCCATGAAGAAGATCGCTGTCTTCGGATTGAGCACCTCGACGGTGATGCTCTCGAAAAAGGCACGCCGTGCCGATTTGCGCTCGATCGCGGGCAGCGCCGCATCGCCCTCCACGCGCTTGCGAAACAGCGAGACGCCAAGCCAGATCAGATAGAGCGCGCCGACCAGCTTGACCGCCAGGTAGAGCGTCGGCACGGCATGAAACAGCACCGACAGCCCGGCAGCCGCTGCGAAAACATGCACGTAGCCGCCCAGATGAATGCCAAGTGCCGCCGTCAGGCCGGACCAGCGGCCGCGCGCCATCGTCTGCGCGGCCGCATAGAGCATGGCCGGGCCTGGAATGTAGGCGAAAATCGCCGTGGTGGCGAAAAACGCGATGAGCAGTTCGGTCGATGGCATTTTTGGTCCCTCACGATCGTGCTCTGTTCTGTCGATTCAGTCCGCGCGCGGGATGGCTTTGGACTGACCCGTGCGGACAACCGCAGTAAAAGCGAACATAATTTTCTTGTGAAATGACGGGCTGAACGCGCCGATTCGCGCACCCGGCTCGAAATAGGCCGACGCTTCCAGTATATCATGATTGTACTCATCGACCATGACCCAAAGGGGCATAGGGTCGAGGCCCGCACGGTGGCGTTCAATTTCCGGAATGCTGACGGCAACGCGATCACGGCCCGGCTGCGTGGAAGTGATTGCAAGGATGAAGAGGTTCGTACCGCCGGCTTTCCCAGGAAGGACAGCCACAAAGGCCACAGGCCGTGACTTCCGGCCTTCGGTCTCGCCGTCTCCGTGTTGACGATGCCAAAGATATGGATATCGCCAGACGTCCGCAGCGGCGGGTTTAATCACGGTCCAATTCCGCGGCGTACTCCTCGAGCATCTCGACATGTTCGGTCGGGGCATCCTCCGCAGCGTAGACGCGGCGGCTGTCGTTGCCGAAGCGCGCTTCGTAGGTCTCGATGCTCATCAGGACGTATCTCGGCTTGTTGTGGCGAGTGATGGAGACCGGCTGCTGGCTGGCAGCTGCAAGCACATCTCCAAGATTCTGTTTCAGATCGGTCGATGGATAGTTTTTCATGGGACACCCTGTTTTGTCCATAATAGACAAAACAGACAAAACAGACAAGCGCATAAAAGTGGCAGGACAGGCGCATGCGCCTGGCTTTGTCGACAGCCCGCCTAGCCTCCCCTATAAGGACCGGAATCGCAAGCAACCAGAGGCCCTTCATGATCATCGTCACGGGCGGCGCCGGCATGATCGGCTCCAACATCGTCGCCGCGCTGAATGCCGAAGGGCATGACGACATCCTGGTCGTCGACGACCTTACCGACGGTCACAAGATCGCCAATCTTGCCGATCTCAAGATCGCCGACTATCTCGACAAGAACGATTTCCTGGACCGCATGGAGGCCGGCTCGCTCGGCCGCATCGAGGCGGTGTTCCACCAGGGCGCCTGCTCGACCACCACCGAGTGGAACGGCAAATTCATGATGGAGGTGAATTACGCCTTCTCGAAACGGCTGCTGCATGCAAGCCAGGCGCTGCGCGTGCCTTTCCTTTATGCCTCCTCGGCTTCCGTCTATGGCGGCGGCTCGGAGTTTCGCGAGGATCCCGCGCTCGAGCGGCCGCTCAACGTATACGCCTATTCCAAGAAGCTGTTCGACGATTACGTCAGGCGAACCGTGTTCGCCGGGCGCACCGCCTTCGATACCGACCATTCACAGGTCGTGGGCTTGCGCTACTTCAACGTCTATGGCCCGCGCGAGGCGCATAAGGGCGCCATGGCCTCCGTCGCCTTCCATCTGTTCAACCAGGTCGAACAAGGCCAGAACCCGAAACTGTTCGGCGCCTATGACGGGTTCGGACCCGGCGAACAAAGCCGTGACTTCATCCACGTCGGCGACGTTGCCGACGTCAATCTGTGGCTGTGGAAACAGGGCTCAAGCGGCATCTTCAATTGCGGCACCGGCCGTGCCCAGCCCTTCCGCGCCATAGCCGAAACGGTGATCGACACGTTGGGGAAAGGCGAGATTGAATTCATCCCCTTTCCCGACCATCTCAAGGGCAGCTACCAGAGCTTTACGCAAGCTGATATGTCCCGTTTGCGCGCGGCCGGTTATAACGGCCAATTCCGGACAGTGGAAACCGGTGTCAGAGACTATGTCGAATGGCTGAAAGCCCAACGATCCTCGTGATCGGCCCACGCTGGGTGGGCGACATGGTGATGGCGCAGTGCCTGTTTTCGGCGCTGAAGGAGTTGCGTCCCAACGCCGCTATCGATGTGCTGGCGCCGGCCTGGGCCGCGCCGCTGGTCAAGCGCATGCCCGAGATCCGCCAGCAGATCGACTTTCCGCTCAAACCCGGCGCGCTCGAATTCACCCATCGCCGCCGCTTCGGCCGCCTGCTGCGCGGCCGCTACGACATGGCCTATATCCTGCCGGGCAGCTGGAAGTCGGCGCTGATCCCGTTCTTTGCCCGTATTCCGCGCCGTGTCGGCAATTTGCGCGAGATGCGCTATGGCCTGTTGACCGACATCGTGCCATTGCCCGACAGCATCAAACGACGCACAGCGCAGGCCTATTTCGGTCTCGCCCAGGGCGGCACTTTCCGGGCGCCGCGACTGACCGTGGACACGAAAAACCAGGTCGACCTGCTCGGCCGTTTCGGCTTGGCGCCGCAGAAATTCGTGGCCCTGATGCCCGGCGCCGAATTCGGCCCGGCCAAGCGCTGGCCCAGCGAAAGCTATGCCGGGCTTGCCCGCGATTTCATGGGCAAAGGCTTGAAGGTTGCTCTGTTTGGCTCGAAGAACGACCGCGACGTGACGGCGGAGATCGCGGCCCTGGCCCCCGGCGTCGTCGATCTCGCCGGACAGACGCGGCTGGAGGACGCCATCGATCTGATATCAGCCGCAAGGCTGGCCGTGTCCAACGACAGCGGGCTGATGCATGTCGCGGCCGCCGTCGGCACGCCGATCGTCGCCGTCTATGGCTCGACCTCGCCCGAGAACACGCCGCCGCTGGGGGAACGCCGCGAGTTGGTCTGGCTTGGCCTGTCGTGCTCGCCATGCCACCAGAAGGTCTGCCCGCTCGGCCACCTCAACTGCCTGAAGA
>NZ_RZPH01000704.1:0-3250 GCF_004022825.1 Mesorhizobium sp. M7A.F.Ca.CA.004.04.2.1 | reverse complement strand
TTCTCTATCACGAGGACAGCGTGCTCGAAGAGACACGCCCGGCGGAGTAGCTCCATGGGTGGATCAACAGGCGCCATCTCAGAGGTCGGCTACGTTCTCAAGCGGCTCCGGCCGACCATGCCGGCTTTCGACACGCTGAAGGAAGAGAGCCGGCAGGAAGGCTACTGGATGCTGGTGCGCCTGGCGGATGGCTGGGCAAGTGGCCGCAACAAGTTCCTGAAACGGGGCGAGGCGCTGTACGGAGCCTGGGATGGAAGGGAACTCGCCGGCGTGTGCGGGTTGAACATCGATCCCTATTTCGAGGCCAGGGACCACGGCCGGGTCCGGCACCTGTTCGTCAGTGCGCGTCACCGTCGCGCCGGCCTTGGCCGGATGCTGATCGAAACCGTTATCGACAGGGCACGTCACCATTTCGCCGCGCTGAACACCCGCGCGCCGCAAGAGGCTTTTGGTTTTTACGCACGGCTTGGATTTACGCACGTGGAAGGCGAAGAATTCGTCACTCACCGCATGGTTTTCGCGAAAGGAGACTGAAATGTCCTTGCGTCCGCCATCTCATCTTGCCGGCGGCTCGGCCGCCGAAGCCGCCTTCGACGCGCTCGGCCATGAAATATTGGCGGAAAAGGCGGCAGCACTCGGCCGCGCCGGCCAGCGGGTAGAGGAAACGCTGGCCAGGCTGCGCGACAATGCCGACGAGCAACTGCGCCCCCGGCTGCTCAAGGATGCCGCCGAGGCGGTGCATGGCTATTTCATCCAGCGCGAGCTGTGCGGCTTGCGCAAGCACGATGCCGTCATTCGTGAATACAACATCCCGAGAGCGGTGCTGGCCAGGCTCGGCGCGAAATAGGGGTCACTCCAGCCATTCGGTGATGAAGCTGCCGTTTTCATGGATGTCGGTCGTTTCCAGCGGGCCTGGGCCGAGATTGGTGAATTTGTGCGGCGTGTTGGGCGGCACGATCAGGATCTGGCCGGCGGATGCCTCGATCTCCTGGTCGCCGACAGTGAACAGGCCGGTGCCCTGGCGGATGATGAAGATCTCCGCGTAGGGATGCGTGTGCAGGCGGGGGCCGCCGCCGACGCCAGGCAAATAGTTGAAGATCAGGCAGGAGTTGGAGCCGTAGGCGCCACATTGCAATTCGCCCTTCCAATGGTCGGAGCGAACAGACCAGGTGTCGCGGTCTATGACGTGTGCCATGATACAAGGATAGACCCGGCTGGCGCCTTGTGTCGAGCCGAACAGGGGCGTCGGATTTGCGGTTGTTTCCCGGTTGTTTAGCGATGTTTGGCGGCTATCCGGCGTCGCGTTGAGCGGTGGCGGATTTTGTCCCCGCGACAATCTGCCCTTGTGCCTTCACCCGTCTGGACAAAAACGGGCTTCACGCATAAACCGAAGTCCAAATGCCGGAGGAATTCGCAAGCCTGTTCGCCATGCGCTGTCGGGTTGGCGTAATTGAGCGGGGAACAAGGCTCAGCCACCGGCACGGAAAGGCGAAAGGATCAGGCACCCGTGAGCGCAACCGACACCCAGGATCCCAACCGTCGTGATTTTCTCTACGTCGCCACCGGCATGGCCGCAGTGGTCGGCGCGGGTGCCTTCGCGTGGCCGTTCATCGACCAGATGCGCCCCGATGCCTCGACGCTGGCGCTCGCTTCCGTCGAAGTCGACGTCGCCTCGCTGACGCCGGGCATGTCGCTGATCGTCAAATGGCGCGGCAAGCCGGTCGTGGTCCGCAACCGCACCGAACAGGAAATGAAGGACGGCGAGGCCGTCAAGCTGGCCGATCTCAAGGACCCGATCGCCCGCAACGCCAATCTGCCGGCCGATGCACCGGCGACCGACGCCAATCGCACCACGCCCGGCAAGGAAGCCTGGATGGTGATGGTTCAGGTCTGTACCCATCTCGGCTGCA
The DNA here is from genome assembly GCF_004022825.1 of Mesorhizobium sp. M7A.F.Ca.CA.004.04.2.1. Taxonomy (NCBI): domain Bacteria; kingdom Pseudomonadati; phylum Pseudomonadota; class Alphaproteobacteria; order Hyphomicrobiales; family Phyllobacteriaceae; genus Mesorhizobium; species Mesorhizobium sp. M7A.F.Ca.CA.004.04.2.1. The sequence goes on along the minus strand of NZ_RZPH01000704.1, from coordinate 1,340 downwards.
TTCCGCTCGGCCAGGAAGGCGATTTCGGCGGCTGGTTCTGCCCTTGCCACGGCTCGGTCTACGACACGGCCGGACGCATCCGCCAAGGCCCGGCGCCTGAGAACATGGCGGTGCCGGTATTCAAGTTCATTTCCGATACCAAGATCCTTATCGGTTGAGGCAGGGGACATTTCGATGAGCGAGGGACACTCGACCTATACGCCCAAAACCGGTCTCGGACGCTGGTTTGACGCCCGCATGCCGCTGCCGCGGCTGGTCTATGACAGCTTCGTCGCCTATCCGGTGCCGCGCAACCTCAACTACGCTTGGACGTTTGGCGGCATCCTGTCGATCATGCTGGTGGCGCAGATCCTGACCGGCATCGTGCTGGCCATGCACTACACGGCCGACACCAATCTCGCCTTCGGCTCGGTCGAGAAGATCATGCGCGACGTGAATTCGGGCTGGCTGCTGCGCTACATGCATTCGAACGGCGCCTCGTTCTTCTTCGTCGCCGTCTACATCCACATCTTCCGTGGCCTATATTACGGCTCCTACAAGGCGCCGCGCGAGCTGCTGTGGATCCTCGGCTGCATCATCTATCTCCTGATGATGGCGACCGGCTTCATGGGCTACGTGCTGCCATGGGGCCAGATGAGCTTCTGGGGTGCCACCGTCATCACGGGTTTCTTCAGCGCCATTCCGCTGGTCGGCGACTGGATCCAGCAGCTGCTGCTCGGCGGCTTTGCCGTCGACAACCCGACGCTGAACCGCTTCTTTGCGCTGCACTATCTGTTGCCGTTCATGATTGCCGGCGTCGTCGTTTTGCACATCTGGGCGCTGCATGTCGTGGGCCAGTCGAACCCGACGGGTATCGAGGTCAAGTCGAAGACCGACACTGTCGCCTTCACCCCCTACGCGACCATCAAGGACGCGTTCGGCATGATCGTGTTCCTGTTCTTCTTCGCCTATTTCGTCTTCTACCTGCCGAACTATCTCGGCCATCCCGACAACTACATCGTCGCCAACCCGCTGAAGACGCCGGCCCACATCGTGCCCGAATGGTACTTCCTGCCGTTCTACGCGATCCTGCGCGCCATCACCTTCAATGTCGGGCCGATCAACTCCAAGCTCGGCGGCGTGCTGTGCATGTTCGGCGCCATCGTCATGTTGTTCCTGGTGCCGTGGCTCGACACTTCGAAGGTACGCTCGGCCGTTTACCGGCCCTGGTACAAGCTGTTCTTCTGGCTGTTCGTGGCCGATGCCATCCTGCTTGGCTGGCTGGGCTCGCAGCCGGCCGAAGGCAGCTATGTGTTCATGGCGCAGATGGCGACATTGTTCTACTTCGCCTTCTTCCTGAT
>NZ_RZPH01000703.1:0-3250 GCF_004022825.1 Mesorhizobium sp. M7A.F.Ca.CA.004.04.2.1 | reverse complement strand
TTCCTGAACCGCAAGAACGTCATCGTCATCCTGATGTCGGTCGAACTGATCCTGCTGGCGGTCAACATCAATTTCGTCGCCTTTTCGGCGGCACTGGGCGATCTGGTCGGCCAGGTGTTCGCGCTGTTCGTGCTGACGGTCGCGGCGGCCGAGGCCGCCATCGGACTTGCCATTCTCGTCGTCTTCTTCCGCAACCGCGGCTCGATCGCGGTCGAAGACGTGAACATGATGAAGGGTTGACGGAACCACCATGTATCAGGCCATCGTCTTCCTTCCCCTGCTCGGCTTCCTGATCGTCGGCCTGTTCGGCACGTCGCTCGGCGCCAAGGCGTCCGAATACATCACCTCCGGTTTCCTGGTGATCGCGGCCGTGCTGTCGTGGGTCGCTTTCTTCACCGTCGGTTTCGGCCATGGCGAGGTGTTCACCGTGCCGGTGATGCGCTGGATCCAGTCAGGCGGGCTGGAAGCGGCCTGGGCGCTCAGGATCGACACGCTGACGGTGGTGATGCTGGTGGTGGTCAACACCGTGTCGGCGCTGGTTCACATCTATTCGATCGGCTACATGCACCACGATCCGAACCGGCCGCGCTTCTTCGCCTATCTGTCGCTGTTCACCTTCGCCATGCTGATGCTGGTGACATCAGACAATCTGGTGCAGATGTTCTTCGGCTGGGAAGGGGTGGGCCTCGCCTCTTATCTGCTGATCGGCTTCTGGTACAAGAAGCCGTCGGCCAATGCCGCGGCAATCAAGGCCTTCGTCGTCAACCGCGTCGGCGATTTCGGCTTCGCGCTCGGCATTTTCGGCCTGTTCGTGCTGTTCGGTTCGGTCAATCTCGGCACCATCTTTGCCAATGCGGCGACGTTCATTCCGGCCGAAGGCGCCCCGCACGGCGCCGCGGTGCTGACCTTCCTCGGCTATGCGCTGGACAAGCAGGCGGCCATGACGATCGTTTGCCTGCTCCTGTTCATGGGCGCCATGGGCAAGTCGGCGCAAGTGCCGCTGCACACCTGGCTGCCGGATGCCATGGAAGGCCCGACACCGGTTTCCGCGCTGATCCATGCCGCCACCATGGTGACGGCCGGCGTGTTCATGCTGGCACGGCTGTCTCCGCTGTTCGAACTGTCGCATTCGGCGCTGACTGTGGTGACCTTCATCGGTGCCTTCACGGCCTTCTTCGCGGCCACCGTCGGTCTCGTCCAGAACGACATCAAGCGCGTCATCGCCTACTCGACCTGCTCGCAGCTCGGCTACATGTTCGTGGCACTCGGCGTCGGCGCCTATGGCGCGGCGATCTTCCACCTGTTCACGCATGCCTTCTTCAAGGCGCTGCTGTTCCTCGGCTCGGGCTCGGTCATCCATGCCGTGTCCGACGAGCAGGACATGCGCAAGATGGGCGGCCTCAGGAAACTGATCCCGACCACCTACTGGATGATGGTGATCGGCACGCTGGCGCTGACCGGCGTCGGCATTCCGGTGACGGTCATCGGCACCGCCGGCTTCTTCTCCAAGGACGCCATCATCGAGAGCGCCTTTGCCGGCCACAATTCGGTTGCCGGCATGGCCTTCGTGCTTTTGGTCATCGCCGCCTGCTTCACCTCCTTCTACTCCTGGCGGCTGATCTTCATGACCTTCCACGGCAAGCCGCGGGCGAGCCATGAGGTGATGCACCATGTCCATGAATCGCCGCCGGTGATGCTGGTGCCGCTGTTCATCTTGGCCGCGGGCGCGCTGTTTGCCGGCGTCATCTTCCACGGTGCCTTCATCGGCGAGGGCTATGCCGAGTTCTGGAAGGCATCGCTGTTCACACTGCCTGACAATCACATCCTGCACGACATCCACGAATTGCCGCTGTGGGTCGAACTGTCGCCCTTCATCGCCATGCTGATCGGCTTCGCGCTGGCCTGGAAATTCTACATCCGCTCGCCGGAAATGCCGGTCAACCTCGCCGCGCAGCATCGCGGGCTCTACGCCTTCCTGCTCAACAAGTGGTATTTCGACGAGCTCTACGACTTCCTGTTCGTGCGGCCCGCCAAGCGCCTCGGCCATTTCCTGTGGAAGACCGGCGACGGCACCATCATCGACGGCCTTGGCCCGGATGGCATTGCGGCGCGCGTCGTCGATGTCACCGACCGCGTCGTCAAGCTGCAGACCGGCTATCTCTACCACTACGCCTTCGCCATGCTGATCGGCGTTGCCGCACTCGTCACCTGGATGATGCTCTGATGACCGCCTGGCCAATCCTCTCGCTGGTCACCTTCCTGCCGCTGGTTGGTGTGCTGCTTATCCTGTTCATCAATGACGACAGCGAAAATGCACGCCGCAACATCCGCGCCATCGCGCTGTTGACGACGACTTTCACGTTCATCATCTCGCTGTTCATCTGGACCGGATTTGACAATTCGCAGTCCGGCTTCCAGTTCGTCGAGAAGGTCGCCTGGCTCGACTCCGGCATTTCCTACCATATGGGCGTCGACGGCATCTCGATGCTGTTCGTCATCTTGACGACGTTCCTGATGCCGCTCTGCATCCTGGCGTCGTGGGAATCGATCGAGAAGCGCGTGAAGGCCTACATGATCGCCTTCCTGCTGCTCGAAACGCTGATGATCGGCGTGTTCTGCGCGCTGGACATCGTGCTGTTCTACGTCTTCTTCGAAGCCGGCCTGATCCCGATGTTCATCATTATCGGCGTCTGGGGCGGCAAGCGGCGCGTCTACGCCTCGTTCAAGTTCTTCCTCTACACGCTCGCCGGCTCGGTGCTGATGCTGCTCGCCATCATGGCGATGCTCTTCCAGTCCGGCACAACCGACATCCCGACGCTGCTGACCCACAACTTCCCGGCCAGCATGCAGACCTGGCTATGGCTTGCCTTCTTCGCCTCCTTCGCGGTGAAGATGCCAATGTGGCCGGTGCACACCTGGCTGCCCGACGCGCACGTCGAGGCGCCGACGGCGGGCTCCGTCATCCTGGCCGGCATCCTGTTGAAGATGGGCGGGTACGGCTTCCTGCGCTTCTCCTTGCCGATGTTCCCGCTGGCGTCGGAAATGTTCGCGCCGCTGGTCTTCGCGCTGTCGGTCGTCGCCATCATCTACACCTCCCTGGTGGCGCTGATGCAGGAAGACATGAAGAAGCTGATCGCCTATTCGTCGGTTGCTCATATGGGCTTCGTCACCATGGGCATCTTCGCCATGAACCAGGAAGGCGTGCAGGGCGCGATCTTCCAGATGCTCAGCCACGGCCTCGTCTCCGGTG
>NZ_RZPH01000702.1:0-3251 GCF_004022825.1 Mesorhizobium sp. M7A.F.Ca.CA.004.04.2.1 | reverse complement strand
CTACGTTATCGTCTATTTCCTCGGCATGCTGCTCATCGTCGGCTCGGCCGACTGGCGGCTGGCCGCGCCGCTCGGCGTCTGGCTGGTCGGCTATATCCTTTTGCTGCGCTACTTCATCCCGCGGTTGGGCAAGGTCGGCGAGGAGCAGGCCAATGCGCGCTCGATCATGACCGGCCGGGTCGTCGATAGCTACTCCAACATCCAGACGGTCAAGCTGTTCAGCCATGCACGCCGCGAAGCGTCATTCGCCAAAGACGGCATGTCCGGCTTTCTCGAAACGGTCTACCGGTCGATGCGGCTGGTGACAGTGCTTTTTGGCTCGCTTTACATCCTGAATGCATTGCTCTTGTTCTCCGTCACCGCGATGGCGTTGTGGCTGTGGCTGGGGCAAGCAGTGACGATCGGCGCGGTCGCCGTGGTCATCGGCCTTGTGCTCAGGATGTGGGGCATGTCGCAATGGATCATGTGGGAAATGTCGGGCCTGTTCGAGAACATCGGCACGGTGCAGGACGGCATCGCCTCGATCTCGCTGCCGCGTCTTGTCGAGGACAGGCCGGACGCGAAGGAGATCAGCGTTTCCAGGGGTGAAATCCGCTTCGAGGACATCCGCTTCCACTACGGCAAGCAGAAGGGTGTGATCGAAGGCTTGTCGCTGGCGGTGAAGCCGGGCGAAAAGGTCGGCATCGTAGGCCGCTCCGGCGCCGGCAAGTCGACGCTGGTCAACCTGTTGCTGCGCTTCTACGACCTCGAAGCCGGGCAGATATTGATCGACGGCCAGGAGATCGCCGGTGTGAAGCAGGATTCGCTGCGTGCGCAGATCGGCATGGTCACGCAGGACACCTCGCTGCTGCATCGTTCGGTGCGCGAGAACATCCTCTATGGCCGGCCCGATGCCACCGACGAGATGCTTGTCGAGGCGGCGCGGCGCGCCGAGGCGCTGGACTTCATATCAGGGCTTTCGGATGCCGGTGGCCGGAAGGGCTTCGATGCCCATGTCGGCGACCGCGGCGTCAAATTGTCCGGCGGCCAGCGTCAACGCATCGCCATTGCTCGCGTTATGTTGAAGGATGCGCCAATACTTATCCTTGACGAAGCGACCTCGGCGCTTGATTCCGAAGCCGAGGCGGCGATCCAGGAGAACCTCTACAAGCTCATGCAAGGTAAGACCGTCATCGCCATCGCGCACCGACTGTCGACCATCGCGGCGATGGACAGGCTGGTGGTGATGGACAAAGGCCGTGTCATCGAGGAAGGTTCGCACGAGGAACTCGTCGCCCGCGGCGGGCTCTACGCGCAGCTCTGGCAGCGCCAGTCGGGCGGGTTCCTGCTTGAGGGCGGTCCCGCCGACCCCGCCAACGATGCACTTGCAAAGGGGCAAGCCGCAGAATGATGGCCGCCGCATGATGACAGCCGTCTATCGCTGGTTCGAGAACTGGGTCTATCCGTTCAGGGAGCCAGCGAATCTTCGGCCACCGACCAGCGTCGGCGGTTTCCTCTGGCACTATGTCGGCCAGGCGAAGTTCGCCTTCTTCGCCATGCTGGTCATCGGCGGCATCGCGCCGCTGGTCGAGGCCGGCCTGTTCTACTTCGTCGGGCGGCTCGTCGATATTCTCGACCAGCTTCCCGCCGAGCGCAGCTGGCACGCACTGTGGGCCGCCGCCGGTCCTGAACTGGTTTTCATGGTCGTGGTGGTGCTGGTCATCCGCACCGTCGTCGTCGGCCTGTCGGCGCTGGTCGATGAACAGACCATCACGCCGGGCTTCTACAATCTGGTGCGCTGGCAGGCACACCGGCATGTCTCGCGCCAGTCCTACGCCTTTTTCCAGAACGATTTCGCCGGCCGCATCGCGACAAAGGTCTGGCAGGCGGGGCAAGCCACCGGCGACCTGATGGAAAGCTTCATCGAGGTCGTCTGGTTCATGATCGTCTACACGGTGACGACGCTGGCGCTGGTCGCAGGCCTCGATCTCAGGCTGGCGGTGCTGGTGGTGATCTGGATTTCCGCTTTCGCTTGGCTGGCCAAGCTCTACTTGCCGGCAATCCGCAAGCATGCCGAGGAAACCGCCGAGGCCGGCTCGATGATCACCGGTCGCATCGTCGATTCCTATTCCAACGTGCAGACGCTGAAACTGTTCTCGGCCGACGGCGACGACCGCTACATCAGGAACGGTTTCGACATCTACCTCGACGCATTGCGCCCGTTCACCCGCCGGCTGACCGGCGTGCGCATGGCGTTGACGACGCTGTCGGGCATTATGATCACGGCGATCGGCTGCTTTGCCGTTTATCTCTGGGTCGAGGGCTCGATCACCGTCGGCGCGGTCGCCTTCACGCTGTCGCTGGTGCTGCGGCTCAACATGCTGCTCGGCCGGCTGATGATGCAGCTCAACAGCATCTTGCGAAACCTCGGCGTGCTGGAGAACTCCAAGGCGCTGATTTCGCAGCCCCTCGGCCTCATCGATGCGCCCGACGCCAAGGAACTCGTGGTGGCAGGCGGTCGTATCGAGGTGAACAACGTCGAGTTCCATTACGGCAAAGGTTTCGGCGTGCTGAACGGCATCGACCTTGTCGTCAAGCCGGGCGAGAAGGTCGGGCTGGTCGGACCGTCTGGCGCCGGCAAGACGACGCTCGCGAACCTGATCCTGCGCCTCTACGATCTGGAGAGCGGGTCGATCACCATCGATGGCCAGGATGTCGCCAAAGTCACGCAGAATTCGCTGCGCGCCAATATCGGCGTCGTCAGCCAGGACACGGCGCTGTTCCACCGTTCGCTGCGCGACAACATCAAGCTCGGCATGCCTGACGCGACCGATGCGGAGGTGATCGCGGCGGCGAAAAAGGCCGAGGCGCACGAGTTCATCCTGACCTTGCGCGACAACAGGGACCGCGCCGGCTACGAAGCCTTTGTCGGCGAGCGCGGCGTCAAACTGTCAGGCGGCCAGCGCCAGCGCGTGGCTATCGCCCGTGTCTTCCTCAAGGACGCGCCGATCCTGATCCTCGACGAAGCGACCTCGGCGCTCGATTCCGACATCGAGGCGGCGATCCAGGAGAATCTGACGCGGCTGATGGAAAACAAGACGGTCATCGCCATCGCCCACCGGCTGTCGACGATCGCGGCACTCGACCGGCTGGTGGTGCTCGACGGTGGCCGCATCGTCGAGCAAGGCACGCATGACGAGTTGGTAGCACTCGAGGGGCTCTATGCGCGGCTGTGGAAGCGGCAGTCCGGCGGTTTTCTCTATCACGAGGAC
>NZ_RZPH01000701.1:1725-3252 GCF_004022825.1 Mesorhizobium sp. M7A.F.Ca.CA.004.04.2.1 | reverse complement strand
GACAGGGTTGTCTATCACGCGCAGATGGCCGAGGAGGCCGGTGAATTCGCCTTCCCGGATGTGGTGCAAGCCATCACGACGAAGATGATCCGCCGCCATCCGCATGTCTTCGGCGACGAGAAAGCCCGCAACGCCGGCATGGCCAAGGGCATGTGGGAAGAGATCAAGGCCGAAGAGAAGGCGGAGAAACGAAGCGCCCGCCTCGCGCGTGGTCTCGATCCCGAAGACAACGGCAAGGGGTTTCTGGACAGCGTGCCGGTCGCCCTGCCCGCACTGACCCGGGCGCTGAAACTTCAGGAGAAGGCCGCCCGCGTCGGTTTCGACTGGAGCGAGGCGGCGCCCATCCTCGACAAGATCGAGGAAGAGATCGGCGAATTGCGCGAGGCGCTGGCAAAGGGCGACACCGCCTCGATCAAGGACGAGTTCGGCGACATGCTGTTTGCCGTCGTCAATCTCGGCCGTCATCTCAAGCTCGATTCCGAAGCAGCGCTGAGCGGCACCAACGAAAAATTCCGCTCGCGCTTCCACTATGTCGAACAAGCTCTGGAAAAATCCGGCAGCACGCTGGAAAAGGCTGATCTGGCCGAGATGGAAGCGCTCTGGCAGGAAGCAAAGACCGCGAAGTAATCTCTCTTTCGGGCAATTCCGGACGGAAAACCGCTATACACTTTTTCCTGGAATTGCTCCGGATTACCCGTTGTTTTTACGACGCAATCTGCTTTCGATCTCTTCGCGGGCGCTTTGCGTGGCCTTGAGCGAGATGGTGGCGCTGCCGTCATCATTGTCGCTTCGCGAAACGACATCGCCATTGCGGTAAAGCCAGTCGACAAGGCCGAACTGGGCCGGCTCGATCGTCACGGTGAGGTCTTCGAGTTCGCCCGCCATCCGTGTTTCGATGATCGCCTTCAGCGCATCGATGCCCTCGCCGGTCACCGCCGACACCGCAATCGGCGGCGCCTTGTTGGCGTCGGCGCCGTCTGCAAGCAGCCGGGTCCGGTTGCCTTCGTCGAGCCGGTCGATCTTGTTCCACACTTCTATCACGCGCTTGGCGTCGCCGGCGTCGACACCGAGGTCGGCCAGGATGCGCTCGACATCTTCCGCTTGTGCAGCAGTGTCCGGATCGGAAATGTCGCGCAGATGAAGCACAAGATCGGCCTCGACCACCTCTTCCAGGGTGGCGCGGAAAGCCGCGATCAGATGCGTCGGCAGGTCCGAAATGAAGCCGACCGTATCGGAGAGGATGATCGGCGTGCCATGTGGGAGGCGCACGCGGCGCAGCGTCGGGTCGAGCGTGGCGAACAGCATGTCCTGCGCCAGCACATCCGCCCCGGTCAGCCGGTTGAACAGCGTCGACTTGCCGGCATTGGTGTAGCCGACGATCGCCACCACCGGGAACGGCACCTTCCTGCGCTTGGCGCGGTGCAGGTCGCGCGTGCGCCGCACCGTTTCCAGCTCCTGCTTCAGCTTGATGATCTTTTCCTGCAGCTGCCGCCGGTCGGATTCGATCTGCGTTTCGCCGGGGCCCCC
>NZ_RZPH01000701.1:0-1715 GCF_004022825.1 Mesorhizobium sp. M7A.F.Ca.CA.004.04.2.1 | reverse complement strand
GAGGAAGCCGGCGCCGCCGCGCTGGCGCTCCAGATGGGTCCAGCTGCGCACGAGGCGGCCCTTCTGGTAGTTGAGATGGGCGAGTTCGACCTGCAGCGTGCCTTCCTTGGTGCGTGCGCGCTCGCCGAAGATCTCAAGAATCAGCCCGGTGCGGTCCAGCACCTTGGCGTTCAGCTCTTTTTCGAGATTGCGCTGCTGCACCGGGGTCAGCGGATGGTCGACGACGACCACTTCCGCATGTCCCTCTTTGACGATTTCCGCGAACTCCGCAACCTTGCCGCTGCCGAGCAGCGTCGCCGGGCGCGGATCGTTGACGGTCAGCGCCGCAGTGTGGATCAGATCCAGGTTGATGGCGCGGGCAAGGCCGACGGCCTCGTCGTGGCGAGCATCAGCCGAACGCATCAGCCGAGGACGGTTGGTCTCGTCGTCGTTGCGCTGGTGGCGGGTAAGGACGGGCACAATGACAACAGCCCGGGTCGGGCCCTTGGCTTCCGTCCCGGGATGATGCGTTGGTTTCCCGCGAACGGTGGCGTCCGCGTCTTTCTCACGTGCCAATCAGGCGCCCTGGCTTTCCTCGCCATCGAACATCTGAACCGGCTGGCTCGGCATGATCGTGGAAATGGCGTGCTTGTAGACGAGCTGGGAGTGACCGTCACGGCGCAGCAGGACACAGAAATTGTCGAACGAAGTGACCACGCCGGTCAGCTTGACGCCGTTGATAAGGAAGATGGTGAGCGGGTTCTTGCTCTTGCGAACTGAATTCAGGAACAGGTCCTGAAGGTTTTGCGATCGTTCCGCCATTGTTCTTGTCTTTCGCCGATCCCCTTCGGTTTGCAAGCCAATGCGCCAAATTAACGGGCGCATGTCAAGCTCGCAAACACCGTCTTGTCGTCAGTAACGACAAGCAGAACGAGATATATTGATGTTCATTCCACCTGTGCGGTTATCAGGCTGGACTTTTTTCCGCAATGTCAAAAAAGGCCTGCCGCAAGGAAAGTGTTATTGAGCCGGGGTGCCCATTGGCGACCGTATCGCCGTCGATAGCCACCACCGGCATGGCGAGTGTCGTTGCGGAGCTGATGAACGCCTCGCGTGCCGCCTTGGCCTCGGCGACGGAAAAGCCGCGCTCCTCGATCTTCAGGCCGAGCTTGGCCGCCACTTCGAACATGGTCGTGCGGGTGATGCCGCGCAGGATGCCGTGCTCCGCCGGCCTGGTGACCAGGACGCCGTCCCGAGTGACGATCCAGGCATTGGACGAGCCGCCTTCTTTTACGTTGCCTTCGGCGTCGACGAACCAGGCTTCCTGCGCACCGGCCTCCTTTGCCTTCTGCTTGGCCAATACATTGGGCAGCAGCCCGACGGTCTTGATGTCGACGCGGTCCCAGCGGTTCTCCGGCACGGTGATGACCGCGATGCCGGTCTCGGCTCGCTTTGCTCCGGCTGCGGGGTCGGCCTTCCTGGCGGTCACCACCAGGGCCGGCTTGGTGTCTGCGGAAGGGAAGACAAAGTCGCGGCTGGCGACGCCGCGCGTCACCTGGACATAGACCAGGCCGTTGGCGACATGGTTGCGGTTGACCACCTCGCGCAGGATAAGCGGCAGCACGTGAGAGGTGACTGGCCAGGCGATCGACAATTCGGTCAGCGAGCGGTTCAGCCGCGCCAGATGGCGCGGCATGTCGACGATGAAGCCATGCGCCACCTCGCAGACCTCATAG
>NZ_RZPH01000006.1:0-22219 GCF_004022825.1 Mesorhizobium sp. M7A.F.Ca.CA.004.04.2.1 | reverse complement strand
CCCTACTACAACTCCCCGCTGGGCAAGCTGTGGCTCGAGCGCGGCGGCACGTGTGTCGAGGCGAACATCCGCGGCGGCGGCGAGTTCGGCACCCGCTGGCACGAAGCCGGGCGCAGGGAGGGCAAGCGTCTCGCCCATGACGATTTCGCCGCCGTTGCCGCCGACCTCGTGCGAAGGGGCATCACCCTGCCGAGGCGGATTGCCGCCGAGGGTGGCTCAAATGGCGGCCTGCTGATCGCAAACATGCTGACCCGCTATCCTGAGCATTTCGGGGCTCTGTTCTGCACAGCACCGCTTATCGACATGCGTCGCTACACCAAGCTCTTGGCGGGCGCGAGCTGGATCGACGAATATGGCGATCCGGACAAGGTTCACGATTGGGCTTTCCTGAAGGAAATCTCCGCCTATCACGCCGCAGCGCCGGGACAGCCCTATCCGCCTATCCTGATCGCCACCACGAAACGCGACGACCGCGTCCATCCGGGCCATGCGCGCAAGATGGCCGCAAAACTGCAGGCTCTTGGCTATCCCGCTTACTTCTACGAGGCCAGCGCAGGCGGGCACGGCTGCGGCGAGGACAATCGGGAGCAAGCCGCATTCATCAGTCTAGGCACCAATTTTCTCCGCAGCGCAATCGGCTTCAACGATCACCTTCCGGAGACGGCGGAACGCGTTGCACGCAAGTGGGGCATTTGAGGTCCATCAACAATTCATTCGAGCAGGAGACGAAATAGTGCAGTGCATCCTTTCTGAACATCAAGGAGTGAATCTCATGGCGAGAACGCGAATGGGCGTAGCGCGGGCAACAGCAGCGGCGGTGGCCCTGATCATGGTGGGACAGCAGGCCGTCGCCGCGGAGCCTGCGCAAGCAGAGACCGTCCTGGCGGAGACGGGAGCCTCGGTCACCGAAGCGCCAATCCCTTGGCAGGTCCGCCTGCGGGCGTTGGGCGTCGTTACGAAAGATCTGGGCTACGTTGATACGCTTCCCGGCTCCGGTCTTTCGTATTCGGACACGGTGACGCCGGAACTCGATATCTCGTATTTCTTCACCGACAACATCGCCGCCGAACTCATACTCGGTACCACTTATGCCAACATCGCGGGCCAAGGGACGATCGGAGGATTGGGCAACATCGGCAAAGTTTGGCTGCTGCCGCCGACGCTCACGTTGCAGTACCATTTTACCGATCTCGGCGCGTTCAAGCCTTATGTCGGCGCCGGCGTGAACTACACGATCTTCTACAACCAGGACACTGGCAGCGCTGATGCTCTCAAGGTGAAGAACACGTTCGGCACGGCGCTGCAGGTCGGATTCGACTACATGGTGGACCAGCACTGGGGCCTCAACTTCGACGTGAAGAAGCTTTTCCTGAAGCCGGACTTCGACGTCACGGTGGCCGGCGCGAAGCTGACGGGGAAGGCGGAGCTCGATCCCTGGCTGATAGGCGCAGGTGTCACCTACCGCTTTTGAATATCAGAGTGAAGTCTGCTTCCCGACTGCCGGTTTAAATGAAGGGCGCCTCGCGCGCCCTTTTTTACGGTCGACACTGCAGGGCGAGACCTCATGAAGCCGATTGTCGAGAGGGCGGGGCTCTCTTCCGGCGGACCAAGAAGGTGAACTGGCCAGCTGGCCCCGCGCCTGAGATGGAGTGCTCAGAAGCGCTTTGAATCGGGACGGGCTTTGGTATTGTGGGTGGAATGCTTCAGCCAGACTATTTGCCAGCATCGTCTCCCGGACGTCATGTCTGAGCTTCGTGTCAGCGCAAGGCGAACACGCGGCTCCTAGATGCCGACACGATGGCTGGTTCAGCCATACTGCGACAGTTGCCGGTTTTTTCGGTTCCTTTGCTGTTCGCGCGCTAACCGCAACGCTCCATACTAGTCTCGCGTGCCTGTCCCCGTGGGGCGGGCAACAGAAAGCGATTAGGCCCGCTGAAAGAGGCGGACTGCATCCGAAGGACCGTAAACAAGAGAAGGACCTGAAGCGAGAGCGAAGGTTGCGGCAGGCCGCGGCGGGCCTAAAAGGGAATGCCGACCACCCCACGTCCCAGGAAAGCTGACAAAAACGCAGCGTCCGACTGTCCAATAGGGAGCGCCCGCGCGAGGGCGAGCTAAATGGCAGGGGCTGCCGGGGGACCTAAGAAAAGCGTGGGTTCACAAGCACCCGGCGCGCGCCATCAGGCCGCCAGCTACTTGGAGGGCGGGTGCATCAGCCCTGTTTGTCGGGCCGAACCAGATCCATGTGGCTGACGCCGAGGGCCAATGCCAGTTCATAGATCGTGATAATTGTCGGATTTCTTCGGCCTTTCTCCAAGCCGCTGATGTACTGCTGACTGAACCCGGAAATCTCCGCAAGCTGCTCCTGCGTCAGGCGCTTCCTTTGCCTGATCCTCTGCACATTTCGTCCGACCAACTTGCGCATATCCATGCACGCAAGCCAGCGGATCAGGCGGCTTGAGTTTATCAACTATAATATGTAATCCACATTTTAGCAGGCACAGGGCTTCGCGGGTCCATTGGCCGGAGATAGAATTAGCGATGTTGCAGCCCAGATCGAACACGCCGTTCGCCGACGAGGTCCCCTGGTCGGACCGCATTACAGCCTACGACAAGGACCACTTTACAACCTATATGAGGCTCCTGGACGCCTCGGCAGACAACGCCACTGAAGAGGAAATGGCCAAAGTGATCCTCGGCATTGATCCGGCACGCGAACCTGAGCGCGCACGCAACGTTCTTCGCAGTCATCTCGACCGTGCAAACTGGGTGGTGACGGGCGGCTACAAGGATTTGTTCGCCAGTTGACGAAATGGGCGGTGCGGTCGCTTCGCTTCAAGCAACGAAGTCGCGTAACACCATGCATCGACGTATCACCACAGCGCGGATGGCCCAGCGCTTCGCTGTCTCATCATTTTGTCCTCCGCTCGCCAATGGCTGCTTCCCAGGAATGGGTGCGTCGGCGAATCATGACAGGAACGGGTCCGTCTGAGCCGCACCGCATCCGAAGGGCCGGATGGACAACCTACTGAAAGCTCACAGCTGGCTAAGGGTTGCGGGACGCCGCGGCGGGCCTAGAAGGATGCGGCGCCACCTGCTGGGAAAGGCACAAATAGAGCGAATTGCGAGAGTCTAACGACGCGCTAGGAGGCGCAGCGGAATGGTCGAGACGCCAGAGCCAAGAAAAGCGGGGCTCGACCCACCGGCACACGGCACGCGCGGTGATGGGCGCGGGCGCCCACTACGTGCGCAGGCTCAACAGAATCTCACACGGATCAGCATCGAGGGCCGCAGTTACGTCGAGAAACTCAATGATATCGAGACGCCGCTCGCCACCCTCATATTTCGCCACGAAAGATTGCGGACGACCAAGCTTCTCAGCCACCTGCGCCTGCGTCAGCCCTTTGACATTGCGCAGTGAGATCAACTGGGCCAGAAACCGCTGGTGGCGGGGAGATCGAAGAGATTTGGGCATTTAGGTGAACCGGTCAGGTAGAGACCGGCTCAGCGACTAATCCCCGTTTCGGATTATCCCATTTTGGGATATTCTGCCTTGGATCCAGCGATCAACATGCGAGGTTCGCGGCAGACATGAATCGATCAACGGGAACAGATAGGACTCAAAGCTCAACACTGCTCGACGAAGTCCCTTGGTCTGACCGTCTTACCGCCTACGACAGGGTGCACTTTACCATCTATATGAGGCTCCTGGACGCCTCAGCCGATGAGGCGCCCGAAGAGGAAATGGCCCAACTGATCCTCGGCATTGATCCGGCACTTGAACCGGAGCGCGCCAGGAAGGCGCTTCGTAGTCATCTCGACCGTGCGAACTGGATGGTGACGAGCGGCTACAAGGAATTGTTCGCCAGCTGACAAATTCGCAGTGCTCGGTCATAGAAGCAGGCAGTTCCTGTGCCATTGGTCAGGCTGATCGGGGCCTGCACCACAGACGCGCCGGCAAAATGGACCCGGTGGCGAGCACAATTCAGTTCCCAGGAATCGGGTTTTGGCAATTGTCCGAGCGTCTGACGTGATAGAAGGTTCCGCTCTGTCTGGATGGGTATTAGCCCGGAGCAGCACTCCATATCGTACCGGCGCTCGACGAAGGGTCCACCTCTTCGCTTTCAAGCCGCATAACCGATAGCCATCGCCCTAAGTCAAGGGTTAGAGATTACCGGCAGGCAGGTATGCAAGCGGGCCATCCTCGGAAACTATATAACCGCACGACTAGCTCGTCAGCGACGAAACACCCGCTCGAGCACCCATAGACTATGATCACCGGCGCGGACTGGAAGAATACGGCTGCATCGCCCGAGCCGGCGGAACAGAAGATCTCGGCATCCAGTCAACGCTCGATACAAAGCGCGCGATCGAATGGCCCGAGCACAAGGGGATCAAAAAGCTTCTCAGAGAATTGAGGACCCTTCGGACCCCAAAAGGGCTATAGCCTGATTTTGGGTTCGCACGCCTAGCTTCTTCTTGGCATTGTCCAAATGAAAAGCGATCGTGCGTGGCTTGATACCCAAGATGCGGCCGGTCACCCAGGCTGAATTACCCCGCGCTGCCCACCTCAGGCACTCATATTCGCGGGATGTCAGCGAAATCCCGTCCACTGTTCGATCGCTCGGCAATTTGCGGCGAACGCAACGATGAAAGCAGGCCGCCATCAGTTGAAGAGCTTGTTCGTACCGCTCAGCGACCCGAAGAAATACTGGACGAGGCTCATCGGCGGCAAAAGTAACCGCAGCGGTGCGGCCGCGGAGATCGACAATTGGGATCGTCAAACCGCAGCAGATGCTGAATTGAGCCGCCTCATCGAATAGCTGCTGTTGAGCCGGCGACATTTTATCGCCTCCCAAATACAACCCCCAGTGAAACGGCCACCCGCCATTTCGAGCACGCAAGACCACAGGATCGAGTTTCTCATACTGATTTTCCAGATACTGTCTGGTCCAGCGGGTTGGATAGTTCGAAATTAACCTCGGTTTGCCGGAAGGCCGTGCTGGCAAGGAGAGGTAGGCAAAGAAGATTAGGTCAAGTCGTCCGGCCGCCTCAGCCATGGCATCCCGGAAATCTGCCTCATCCATACTCTGTGACAGTCTTTCAAGGAATGTCTCGAAAACAAGTGGCATGTCCCTCGTCATCGTCGCGCTCGATTCTTCCTCTTTCTGCACGCCTTCCGGCTGCGTCGTGTATGTCCGACAAACGCGATTGAATTCGCGGGCGTCGCTGGGCTGACCGGGCTCCAGAATGCTGCCATGCATTAAGTCATGACCGCCCCTGCACCGACCAAATCAGGAGAAATCATCCTGCGCTGACCAAAAGCCATCATTGACCCCAGCTTTTGCAGGAATTTGGGTCGGCATTAGCATAACAATTCGGATAGCCGCTCATCCCCCACCCGGGGCGCCGTGATCCGCAAAGAAGTGTTGCGATGCTTTCTTTTCTTTGATAGGCAAATCGTCTCAACAATATTAAAATGCCTTTCCTTGTGAACGGGGTGGTGTGTAAGTATCGTCCTTTTATATACCTGATGTGATAAAATACACCGCAATTATTATTCTGTTCTTTGTGATGTGAAGGAAGATAACCTTCGGCATTGCCGCACTTTGGAACCGACGACCGTGGCCCGCTGCAATGATGTAAAGGGCACGTCTAAGCTCAATCTGCATCGGAACGTGCAGATGACCTTTACCAGACCCTCGATTCCGCACGGGCCATAATGATACTGATTACGTGGGTCAAAAAGGGCGCCCTGCCGGCGGGGAGGTACACCCGCAGGGCGCGCCGCACAGAGGTCCTGGTCGTTGGGCAACAGGACAGCGGCGGCAGAACTGATTCGGTTACAAATCGTGACTGAAATAGCCCGGAGCATGCTCAAGATCAGATATCTGGAATTCAACAGTTTTGGGTCTGCTCGGCGCAGTAGCGCGCAGGGACATGCCTGCCTCCGGACTCGCTCCTTCGCGATCGCAAAATCATACGGCACCCTCCGCCTTCAGCGCGCGATAGGTGGTATCGACCGACTTTACCGTCGCGTCGACAATGATGTCGATCTCTTTTCGGGTAATGATCAGGGGGGGTGCATAACCGAGGATGTCGCCATGCGGCATGGCCCGTCCGATGACACCATTCTCAAACAGAGCAGCTGCAGTGCGCACCCCGACCTGAAGGTCGGGTTCGAATGGTATCCTTTGTTTTGGGTCCCGCATCATCTCTACGGCCGACAGGATACCCACTCCGCGAACTTCACCAACGATGGGATGTCCCGCCAGCTCGGCCTTCATCCGGTCTTGCCAATACGGTCCAACATCGCGGACATGCTCCAAAATATTTTTTTCTTTAAGCAGTCGAATATTGGCGAGCGCGGCTGCGGCACAAAGCGTGTGCCCCGAATATGTCCAGCCGTGGCCGAGTGCGCCGTGCTTCTCAGTTCCTTGTTCCAAAACCGACCAGACACGGTCGCCAATGATTGACCCGGAGATGGGGAGGTAGGCGGAACTCAAACCCTTTGCGATGGTCACGAAATCCGGACGCATGTTATACAGGTGGGAACCGAACTTCTCGCCGGTTCGCGCGAAGCCGCAGACCACTTCATCCGCGATTAGAAGGATATCGTATTTGTCGAGCACCGCTTGAATGGACGTCCAGTACCCTTTGGGGGGCGGCACAATACCTCCTGTCCCAAGTACCGGCTCTCCGATAAAAGCTGCAACCGTTTCCGGTCCTTCGGCCAGGATCAAGGCTTCAAGCTCATCGGCACAGCGCCGGGAGAACGCTTCCTCGCTCTCCTCGACACGCGCCTGGCGGTAATAGTGCGGCGTGGTTGTATGGCGCACCAAATCCAGAGGCAGGTCGAAGAAATTGTGAAAGAAGGGAAGGCCAGTTAGGCTACCCGTGACCAATCCAGACCCGTGATAGCCGCGATTTCGCGAGATGATCTTTTTCTTTTCGGGCCGGCCAAGAATGTTATTATAGTACCAGACCAGCTTGATGTTGGTTTCGTTGGCATCGGAACCGGAGAGGCCGAAATAGACCCTTCGCATGTTCTGACCGAAATACTCGACCACGGCCTCTGCCAACAGGGCGACCGGCTCCGTACCTTGGCTGGCATAGACGTGTGCGAACGGCAATTCGTGTGCTTGCCTGGCAATGGCCTCGGCGATCTCCGTGCATCCATATCCCATGTTGACGCAGTAGAGTCCTCCGAAACCGTCGAGGCTTCTTCGGCCTTCGGTGTCCCAGATATAGACGCCTTCCGCACCGGCCATAATCCTATTTGGCGTTTCGCCTCGGCTGTGCTTGGCCAAATGCGTAGAAGGATGGAAGACGAAGCTTCTATCCTTCTCCCGGAGTTGCTCGGTTCCCAGATTGCTCAAGCGCATGTCCCTCTCCTCGCGATAAATTGGCGGAGGGCACTCGGCCAGCCACCTGTTTAGCAAATAGCATACCGGAAACGTCCCTTGAGTTTCTCGGGAATGCAGGTTATTCGCCGTGGAATTCGCGGGATCGGCCCGAATTGCCGTGAAAACTAAGGCGTCACCTTCGCCTTAGCCGAGGGTCGGGGGCGCGTCCTGCAAACACGAACAGCTTACGACGCGCATGCGCCCAGCATAGTGCCCGATTAGCGGGCGATATTGACGGATGAATAGCGCTCGGGACGCTGTTCCCGCCGGCCGCGCGAGGCACGATAGAGCGCCGGCGGCCATGTTCCGCCGAACTGCCGGTCATCCCTTACATTCTGACGGTCCGGATCGGTCTTGCCCTTCCCAAGGGTGGTAATGCAGGTGATCAGGGGCAAAGCACATTCGCCTCGATCAGCAGGCAGCGGGTTCCGTGCCGCGGCACAGGCTCCAACCTGGTTGGCCAGCGCTGAGAGGCTGAGGTCGTGCCCTCGCGCATATTGATCGCTTTGGCGGTGCGGCGGCTGGTGCTCGGCAGACTTCTCCAAGGAGCATAGCCAGAAGGTTCGGCCCGGCAAAGACGCGCGGCGAGAGCTCCTTGCCATCGACATCTTGATTCGCAGCCGACCAGCGCCGCCAAGTTCTATCGTCAGCGTGTTGCCTTTCTTGCGATCGCAAATTCGTGGTTTGCTGCGCAGGGCGAGCCGAGCTGCGGCTCGCAGAAGGCGGCAGCATGCCTCCATCAATGCTGGCCGCTCGTGCAGTCTCGAAACGCTGGATCAAGCCTCAAACGTCGAACAGCCGCTCCTTTTCCTCGCGAAACCAGCGCCCTCGCGCGACGTGATCTTGTCTGACGATCCGACGCTTCGAGCGGGGCTCCTCTAATAGGTTGCACATGACCTGCAGCTTTCAGCCAAACTCAGCAAATCGGACGTCTCTTCTTATCATCGCTCGGCAAGCTCGGAACACGTTGGCGGACGTTGCTAAGGCTAGTCGCCGCCAGCGGATGGCGAGGATGTTTGGGCGGCTAAGTGCTTTTAGGTGGGCGATTATAAGCCGAGATCGCGATAGGTGCTTTCGCCATAGCTCCTGGCGCCATCGCCACGCTGAGCGTTTGAAAGCCGATGAAATTCGCTCGGCCAATTGGCTAGCGCGTGCTTGATGGCCTTCATCTTGAACGGCACGTGCACAACACATTTGTCCCTGATGATAGGCGGACAGCTCACATCTTGTTGCCGCGAGCCGTTAAGGTTTGCTGCGATTATCGGCAGACCTAGATCAAGAGCCAATTCCATTTCCCAGCGCACGAAGCGAAAAAGGTTTTTCGTCTTCTCACCGATCAGGACAAGTACCTGGCTCGATCCATTCATTCTGTTGCGAAGATTGCGTTTAACATAATCTTCGTCCTGTGCTCGGCTCGTCATATTGTCCAGATCGTGAGCGTTCGCGAATTCAAAACTCACATTCTCGCTGGCGTTCCACCCTTTCATAAAGCGGTATGCCCAAGCGTCTTCATCGCCGTCAAATATTACATAGGTCGGATCGCTGTATGCCATTGTTGTCTCTTAGTTGTTTTGACGAGCAACCCACTGGGTGTGCTCCCGTGAGAAAGCCAGTTCGGCTTCGTTCACCGCGGCGGAGAATGCCTCATCCGAGTTGGCGTCCGTAATAAGGTCGGCAGTCAAGCCGATCTCGTGAGCTGTCAACGTGTAAGCCGATGCCAATTCGTTAAATTTCTTGATCTGGGTCCACCCGATAAGCGAGGCGGCGATGACAATTAGCGGCTCGGTCGGCCAGCCTGGCATCGCGGGGTCAGCGATGCGTACTACGATGAACGAGAATCCCAGAGCGTATGCAAAAATACCGAGGCCCATCCAGACTTTCGCGGACCTCTTGTTCGAGCGCGCCTTCTTCTCGTACCACTTCCGTTGGTCGCAGATTCGTCTCTGCAGATACAGGTCTTTTCTTTCTTTTAGCGGGGAGTCCCTTATCGACATCATCTGGTCGGTTGTTTGGGGGGATGCTGAATCGGTGCCGCTCAACGCGCTACCAAGGTGACGATTGCTATCAAGGATACCTTCTATGAGCTTTCGAAAATCAGCTCTGGCGTCAGCGGCGCGCGCGTCATCGAACGGCTGTGCTCGCATCGCGAAGCGCCAAGTCAATGTCTTCACCGACTCTGCCAGAGCTCGAGCCTGATACCAGACCTGCTCGGGCTTTGTGACCGACCGGAAAATGAGGACTCCCATTGAGCAAAGAAATACCGCAGCATAGACACCGAAATAGGCTTTTGATGGCGACAAGTCCAAAGAGAGCACCGACGCTAAAAAAAGAAGAACGTACTCTGCCCGGATCAGGCGCAGAAACGTCGCCTGCTGCTCGTTGGATGCCACGTCGGCGCTATTATAGAGTCCAGGATATTTCATTTTTGAAGCACACCAGTCTATTTTGTGGCGGTAAATTCTTTAAGCCAGGATTTGGCGAACGTGAGGTTAGCAGTCGAGCTTACAGAGCCTATTCTTGGGCGAGGCGCGGTCCCTCTGTTCATAAACAGGAATGCAGGTCCTGTCCCATCAATGTAAGGGTATAGGCCCAAAAATTCTTGCCCGGAGAATGTTTCCGAAGAATTTTTTGCCACGGGCAGAACCGCTACCGCGGTCCGAAACCCATCGAAAAAGCCAAGCTCCCAAGGCATCCATCTGCATCCTGGAGAATTGTTTGAATGCACATAGATTAGCGTCTTTGACTGCCTCATACGGGTCCGCAGCAACTCGGCGGTGGCCGAGGAGACTTTTGTGCGGTCCAGTTGTGAATCTTCGACCCAATCTACGTAAGCAGTGAACCCAAGCTCCTCGAAAATTCGCTTCACACCGAGAACGATCTCTGCGTCCTTGAAAGAATGTGACAGAAAAACGTCGAATGACGATCTGGCTGTAGCTGCGGCCGTCTCTTCCTTTAGAACGATCGATGCGGCTCTATGCCCTCGACTGGCATTCGCAACTCTTTTCAGCTCTGCCTCGGTCAGTAGCACTATTCAAATCCCCCCATGATCTGTTCGCAATCTATGAACTTGACGCCCATTCGATTAAGCGACCCTTGTCTTGTGAAAACTGGCACCATGCTCTCCAGCCGGTAGCGCAACCTCCACCTTCTCAAAGACCACGTCGGGTGGCAGGAGTGACCGGCCTTGTCACCCACCTACGCGACCCCGGCACAGCCATGCTCTTCGCTTAGAAGGCTGCGGAGACCAGCAATGTCAAACAGGACAGACGATCTCCTAATCTCGATCAGCAACGAACTTAGGACGTAAAAACGCGATGGAGCGATCTCCGAATGTCCGCAGGCGTCGAGGGCCGGGTTGGTCGCCAAGGCCGAGCGGGCCAGCTTGCACTCCCGCTACCCGTCGGCTTGCCAAACCCTCGCTGTAGATTCGCCCCCTACACGGATGCGCTGACCGCGACTAAGCTCAATCGCCACTGATCGCCAATCCAGGGCGAAAGTTCCCCCCTTGAAGTAGCGGTAGAGGCATTTTTCGGCACTTCGCATCTTAGATATGGACGCCTCCTCAACCAGGCACGATCCGGTTTGGCTTCTCGCCGTAACCGTGCTGGCCAAGTGCGTCCGATGGCTGCTTCGATCCGTCTCCTGGAATGATCGGTTCCAGATTGCTCAAGCGCATCGTCCTTCCTCGCCATCATAGCGCTCGGCCACGTTTTTCCAGCAATTACTATACCGCAAATGTCCCTTGAGTTTCGTCGGAATGGGCGCCTTTTGCCGACGAATCTACGGGATCCGTGCCAAACACCGTTGAAACTTAAACTTTCGGTTTCACCGTTGCCTCAGGGCGGACAAAGGTATCGGTGAATTGGACTTCACTGGTTTCGTGACGACAAGGCTATAGTATTGATCAATCCCCAAGCCTGCCTGCAGCAGTCCCTCCATGAAATCCTGATAGGCGGCCATAGAACGAGATGCGACCCGCATCAGATAATCCACGCGCCCCCCAATTGCCCAGCAGTCCAGGATTTCCGGAATCTCTTGGATTGCAGTTTCGAAGAGTCGTTGGTCCTCAAGACGATGACGATCCAGCACGACCTCCACCATCACAAAGATCATGCCGCCGATGAGGGCAGGACTCAGTCGCGCATAAAATCCCTCAATAATCCCTGCGGCCTTGAGTGCTCGGAGCCGCTCCGAACAGGCGGACGCCGAAAGATGAACTCGTTTTGCAAGCTCACTTTTTGAAATCCGACCGTCTGCCTGAACTTCGGAGAGAATCCGGACGTCCCAACTGTCGAGTTGCACGGGATCGGGTTTCGACTTCATAACCTATGCTCTCAAGCAGCGATCGACATCGCGTTGTGTGCCGATCAATTCTATCATCAATTGAAACGAGCGAATGTAGCAGTGGAAGGCATCCGTTCCAGGCCCGAGATGTGCCAGAATGGGTACGAAAATCAGCTGAGGGAGAGCGATCAGCTGAGAAAAGCTGCAGAAGTAGTTTGGCTATCGCCCCGACGCCTAACGGGGCAATGATGCAGCTGGAGAGGATAGCCGGCCGCGGCGGAGACCTCCTGATAAATAGATAACCCATTTACTGAACTCCGCTGCCGTACTTGATAGACGCCGCGACGTCATTCGAGCCTCGATCGCGTGTACGGCATATTCAATGCAGTATTCACTGGCACATTCAGCTATTGGAGTGAATTGAAGGCCTTGCTCGTCCGGCCCGCCGAGGCGCATGGCACCGCAAATGCCGCTCGTCTTACGGCTTGCCCGACAATTTGGCGCGGGAGTCTGGCCGAAATCGCCCAACGGAAAGACTCAAACGCCGATGTTGCGTGCGATGCTGTCGGCCGCCATACGCTTACGCCACTCAAGAGGCCCGGAATTGTGAATGGAGTTTCCCTCAACATCGACGGCCATGATAACAGGCATGTCCTGCACATCGAATTCATAGATGGCTTCCATGCCCAGGTCTTCAAAGGCAACGATCCGCGCCGCCTTAATCGATTTTGAGATCAGGTACGCAGCGCCACCCACTGCAGCAAGGTATGGCGTTTTGTGTCTTACAATCGAGGCGATGGCCGCCGGTCCCCTCTCCGCTTTGCCCACCATCGCGAAAAGGCCGGTTTCGGCGAGCACCTTGTCCGTAAAATCGTCCAAGCGGCTGGAGGTTGTTGGACCGGCGGGTCCAACGATCTCATTTCTCGCTGCCCGGACGGGACCGACGTAGTAGATCACGCGTCCCCGCAGATCGACTGGAAGCGGCTTGCCGGCATCGATCAGTTCGACCATTCGTTTGTGGGCAGCGTCACGGCCCGTCAGCATCTTTCCAGACAGCAGGAGCGTTTCACCGCAGCGCCACGATGCCGTCTCTTCCTTCGTCAGCGTATCTAAATTGACCCGCCGGACGCCGGCTGGGTTCAATTCGTCGGCTCCGATGTCGGGCCATTCGCGCAAATCGGGCGGCTGGAGGCTGATGGGTCCAGAGCCGTCCAAAGTAAACTTCAGGTGCCGGTTGGCGGCGCATTGCGGGATGAGCGCCACAGGCTTGGACGCTGCATGAGTAGGATAGGTCGCAACCTTGACGTCAACGACTGTCGTCAGACCACCAAGGCCTTGGGCGCCGATACCAAGCGCGTTGATCCGCTCATAAAGCTCAATCCGCAGCCCCTCCTCTGCGCTTGACGCCCCCCTTGCGATCAGTTCCGCCATATCGATGGGCTCGTTCATGGCCTCCTTGGCCAGCAGCATCGCCTTTTCAGCGCTACCACCGATGCCGACAGAGATCAGTCCAGGTGGACACCACCCGCTGCCAAGGGTCGAAACGGTATTGACCACCCAGTCGGCAACGGAGGCGGTGGGATTGAGGGTGGTAAAACGTGCCTTGTTCTCCGACCCGCCGCCTTTCGCGGCGATGGTGATCTCAATCTGGTTACCTTGCACCAGGTCGACATGGACAACTGCCGGCGTGTTGTCTCGGGTGTTGACCCGTCTAGCGAGGGGATCCGCAACGATCGATGCCCGAAGGGGATTGTCCGGATCGAGATAGGCTTGACGTACGCCCTCATTCACAAGATCAGCGAAACTGGCCGTTGACTTAATGCGGGCATCCATGCCGACCTTTGCGAAGACAACCACAAGTCCGGTGTCCTGACAAATCGGGCGCCGCCCAAAGGCCGCCATGCGGGAGTTCAGCAGAATCTGACCTATGGCATTCTTCGCCGACGGGCTCTGTTCTCGCGTGTATGCGTGAGAAAGAGACCGGATATAATCTGGAGGATGATAGTACGAGATGTACTGAAGGGCGTCGGCGACGCTCCTTGTGATGTCGCTACCGGCCATGGTCCGTGTTCTGTTTCCCACCGGATTTTATCCAATTGAACCGAGGCCATTGACCATTTTCAGAATCTGGAAGCTTCGCACCCCCTGCTCGCCGCCTTCATATCCATAGCCGCTTTGCTTGACTCCTCCATAAGGGGCATCAGCGGAAACCCCTTTCAGGTAATTCACACTAACAGCGCCCGCAGAAAGACCGCCCACAAGCCTCTGTTGCGTATCGGCCGCGCCAGTAAACAAGTAGGCGGCCAGACCGTACTCCGTGGCGTTGGCTTCATCGATCGCCTCTTCGATCGTATCGAAAGGAGCCACGGTGAGAATTGGTCCGAACGGCTCTTCATGAAGCACTCTCGCTTCCTTCGGTACGCCAGTCAGGATGGTTGGCGGCCAGTAAAACCCCGGTCGGTCAAGGGGGGTGCCACCGGTCTCGATTTGGGCGCCGCCCTCTACCGCATCTTTGGTCAGGCGTTGCATGGCCTCGATTCGCCGCGCGTTTGCCATGGGACCCATCTGCGTTGCAGGGTCATCCGGTGGACCGATCCTGATTTTTCGGACCGCCTGCGTCATCCGGAACAGGAATTCCTCATAGCGGGATCGGGCGACAAGAATCCTGCTGGGCGCATTGCAACTCTGGCCCGCGCACTCGAATTTGTATTCCGAAATAGCCGGTATCGCCGTTGCCAGGTCGGCATCTTCGCACACAATAACCGGGGAATGTCCACCGAGCTCAAGGATGCAGCGCTGCAGATTATTCGCGGCCAGTGTGGCCAGCTGTTTCCCAACAGCGGTCGACCCCGTGAACGTCAAGACTTTGACAATTGGCGAACTGAGCAGATGCCGTGATATATGCACAGGAACACCGAACACCAGGTTGACCACGCCTTCCGGTATCCCTGCTTGACGCAAAGATTCCACGATATGGACAGCCACGCTTGGCGTCTCTTCGGCCCCTTTGAGGATCACCGGGCAGCCTGCCGCCAGCGCGGGGGCGAGCTTGCGGGCGATGAGAACGGCTGGATAGTTCCACGGCGTAAAGGCAGCGACGACACCGAGGGCCTCCGGGACGATCATCCTGTTCGGACCCAACGGAATCGGGGTCGACAACTCATCGGCATGCCGGCCATTCCATTCCAGCGTTTCGACTGCGCGCGCGTACTCTCCTGTTGCTTCGGCAATCGTCTTTCCCTGTTCGGACGACAGGTCCCTGGCTGCCGCGCCAGCTTTCTCAGCCAGAATGCTGGCGGCAGAGACGAGGATCTCGCCACGCTCTTTGGCGGGTCGTGAGGACCACGCCTTGCGGCTGCGTTCTGCCGAAGTAAGAGCTTCATCCAAGTCTGAAACCGTAGCCGAGGCCACTGAGGCAAATACCTTCTCCGTCGCCGGGTTGATCACCGGCAAAGTGGCTCGGCTACCACCGGCTCGCCATTTGCCATTAATGAAGAGCTCGTAGCTCCTGGCGTGGGACATCGCGGGCTCCACTTGTGATTCTGGCCATGCGAGCGCCGTTTCAATTTTCGAAGCCGCTGAGCTCGCTTGAGCCAGTTTCATCGCGATGGTCGCAGCGGGTCAAATATCGATTAGTGCCTAAATCCATCTGGAATCCAGATCGATCTGTTTCGACAGCAAGGAAGTCATGCCGTTGTTTACAGATCGATGGTTCTCAGGTCGCGTCAGGAGCCGATGCTACCCAGCCCCGGCTCTCAATCAATTCTCTGGCGACCTTCGGAATGAGCTTGCGGACCGCAGAAACGGCCGCAGAACGCTCATCTTTGGGATTTACAGCGAGCACCACGGAGCGGGTAATCACCGGATCGACTATCTTGACCGTCCGGACCAGCCCTTGGGAGGCTTCTTTCTGAACCGCAGACGGGGCGAGAATAGAATGCGCTTTTCCCTCTACGACCATGTTGATGATCGTTGAGAGGGAGTCCACTTCAAACCTGACGTCCAGCGCGCAACCGTGTTGCGCGACGACATCAGCCACCGAACGCCTGACATTGTTGTTGCGCATGGGAACCGCCAGGGGGAATGCATGCAGGTCGGCCAGAGCTATCGCATCTTCAAACGGTGGCTCGCCGGACGGAACCACCAGACAAAGATCTTCGCGCGCTAGCACAGTCATTCGCCCCACACTGTCTGCTGTGCGGTACAGAACCGCCAGATTGAAGCGTCCAGCCGCCATCCATTCCTCTAGCGGTCCCGTCATACCCTCGACCATCTTGAGGGACACCTTGGGCAGTTCGTGTCTTACCGTCTCAAGCAGCGGACCGCTCAGGACGCGAGCAGCTCCAGACGGAATGCCAATAGTCACCTCCCCTGCAGGGGAAGCGGCTGTGTTGGTCAATTCCACCTCGGTAAGTCGAATTTCTTTAAGAATCGCCCGAGCGCGATCGAGCAGTTTGGCTCCTGACGCCGTCACGCTCACACCGGTCCTGTCGCGTATCAGCAGCTGAGTGCCGAAGCCTTCCTCCAGTTGACGCACATGCAGGCTCAGCGCACTCTGGGCGACATTCAGAAAGCCAGCGGCCTTCGTGAAACTGCCTGCTTCGACCACGCCAACGAAGTATCTTAACTGCCTGATTTCCACGGGTACTCTTCCGAGGGCGGACTGCAATGATGTAATCTATCTCGAAATGCGATGGCGCGACAGCAATAATTGTGCCGAGTTGCATAACGCCTAGCGTAGGGTCGCTCCAGTTTGGTAACCAACCGCTGAGGCCTCAGACGCCCAACCCGGCGCCCGGATCCGTGGCGATGATATCCCGGGCCCTTTGGATAACAGGTGGATCGACCATCCTTCCGTCCAGGGCAAATGCGCCTATGCCCTGCGCCGTCGCATCTTTCTCCGCCGCGAGGACACGACGGGCCCATTCGAGTTCCTGTGGGCTTGGCGAAAAAGCGTCATTGAAGATGGCAACCTGGTTTGGATGGATCGCCAAAGCTCCAGCAAAGCCGAGCCGCCGTGCACGCTCCGCAGCCTCACGAAGTTTGTGAGTGTCAGAGAACGCGCCAATGCTTCCTATGAAGCCCAGCGGGAGCAACCCGGCCGCACGGGCGGCAAAAAGAACAGAAAGGTTTGGCGTCAAGAGAAGATCAAGTTCTGGCGCGCCGCCAACAGCGGCACTGAAGTCTTCAGGGCCAAGGGCCATTGCGACCATCCGGGGATGGGACGAGGCAATGGCCGATAGCTTTTGCAAGGCACCTGGGGTCTCGATTTGGGCAAGAAACCGGATACGTCCTAACGGAAGATTTCTTTCTCGTTCAAGTTCTGAGACCGCGTCCGCAATTTCGGACACCCACTCTGGCGAATCCGTCTTTGAAAGAACAAGTGCATCAACACCTGCCACGACGGCTGCATCAAGATCTGCCGCCAAGGCGCGCAAACTACGATTCACGCGGACCAAAACAGACGCGCCCTTGCGGCCCACCTTAGCCACAGACGCACAAAGCTGCCGCCGCGCCTCTCTCTTTTTATCCTGGGGAACAGAATCCTCCAGGTCGACAATGACGCCATCTGCACCCCGCTCATGCGCCCTCTCCACAAAGCGCGGAACGTGAGCGGGTACGAAGAGCAGGGATCTCCAGCGTGGTAAAGACATTGCGCCGTCAACGGCCACAAAGGTGTCCTTTATCATAAAGAGGCTTCGCGGTCGATTATAGCCAGGCGGTGCCAGTGAAAGATGATCCGAGGCACGTAGGCTCTTTAGAACAAAAACCGCACCCCTCTTGCGGACATACCCGCTCATGCCGAGGCGGCCGTCCCGCGCAAACGCCTCAGAACCTCCTCGCGGACAGCATGGGTATGGGCGCCAAGGGCTGGAACTGGACGCAGTGATGGCCGCTCCAAGTTGAAAATCGCCGCCGGCGCGATCGTCTCGATCGTTCCATCGGGTGTCTCAACCTCAACTCTGCGAACATGGGGATGTTTTGAAACATCCGCCACTTCGCGCAGCCGGCCATATGCTAGGCCGGCCACCTCAAGTTCCTGCATTGCTTCGTTACAGGATAGTTGGGAAAACCGGCGTTCAATAATGTCATCAAGTTGCACACGGTGATCGAGGCGCTCCATGTTATCGGCGAAACCAGGTGCACATGTAAGCTCCGGCTGCTTCAGGAACTTCTCGCAAAAATTTACCCATTCGCGGTCGTTCTGAACCGAAAAGACGACATCTTTGCCATCGGCACAACGATACGCGCCATACGGCGCCAGCGACGGGTGCTTCACGCCTGCGCGTACGGTGCGGTACCCACTATAGTCGTTTTGCAGAACCGGCACGTTCATCCAGTCGGCGACGGCATCGAACAGCGATACCTGAATACTGGTCCCCTCGCCGGTGACCTCGCGGTGATAGAGTGCCTGAAGAATGGCACTGTGCGCTGTCATGCCCGCCGAGATGTCACAGACCGAGACTCCAACACGGGCGGGACCTTGATTGTTGCCGGTAATTGCGCATAGACCAGTTTCAGCCTGGACGATAAGATCATAAGCCTTCAAGTGGGAATATGGCCCTCTGTCCCCGAACCCAGAGATGTCGCAAGTGATCAGGCGCGGATATTGTCGACGCAGATCAGCAGACCCGAATCCCAATTTTTCGATGCTTCCCGGCTTCAGGTTCTGGATAAAGACGTCGGCGCCGGCAATAAGGATGTCGAGCACGGCCCGGTCCTCCTCCAACCTCAAGTCGAGACAGACCGACTCCTTGCCCCGGTTGAGCCAAACAAAGTAAGCGCTCTGCCCACGCACCAACTTGTCGTAGTTTCGGGCAAAGTCTCCTTCGGGCCTTTCGATCTTGATGACACGCGCGCCGGCATCCGCAAGACGAGAGGACGCATAAGGCGCAGCCACGGCCTGCTCCACGGCTACGACAGTGATCCTCTCAAGAGAGTTCTGCATGCGACACCGCTTTTTTCATCTTACGAGCTCGTTTTGAGTCCGACGACGGTTCAGCGTCGCCAGAAGCCGATTTTGTTCGTTCCCAACAATGGAGAATGCCTCGTCTACACCCATGCCGGGCTTTGCGAGCATCATGTCGGCCTGGGTCGCTAGCGAAACGTGGACTGTAGCCTGGGCCGAGAGATCCGTCTCGGTACAACTTCCCCCGACATACGCCCCTACTTTGTTCGCCTTACACAGCAGAACTGCTCGCGCTGTATCGGCAATTGAGCCCACGTCTGGCGTCTTGATTTGAACGAGGTGCGTGGCCTTCGCTTCGGCAAAGAGCCGAATATCCTCTAGCGTATTGCATCGTTCATCCACAACTATACGGGCGCTGGAGCCCCGACTGTCCAAGATCGATACGATCTTGGCGTAGTTCTCGATTTGAGCTTGGGTCGAACCAAAATCCGCCGGGGACTCGACATTGAGAATGAAAGCCGGAACACTCTCGGCAACCCTGCAGATAAAGTCAGCAATCTCTTGTGGCTCCATGCCAATTTCTTGGCCGATCCAGCCATAAACATCGAAATGCAGCACGGGATGATACCCGGGGCGGCCAATCTCGCGCGTACGCCTCGCGACCCACCTCACGAACTCCATGAAGGTCTGACCGCCAGTCCCGAATTTTTGTCGCGAGTTGATCAGACCGTGGGGGAGCACGTCCACCGCCCTCAGAATCATCTTATCAACGTTGATTTCGCGCGCATCTCCACTTTGACAATAAATCGGAACGCTGAACGTCGGCAGCGCTAGGTCAAATTCTTTGCACAGAATTTCCGCCATGGTGGTGCGGTGAAGGTGGGCCGCAGCGCGTAGGAGCGCCTGGCTGACGCCGTACTCGATCGCAAGAGGTAACTGCTTGTGGTCGTAGTCCTCTAAAACCGTCGCACAGGCATCAAGGTAACGAGACGCATCGACATCCAACAGTCGCGGCACCACAACCCGCGACGTCAATTCCGAAATTTGGACAGAATCAAACAAAGGATCCCGCCCGCCAGCACCAGAGTACTGCACGCCCATCATGTCACCCCAAACGACGCTGTCGTCCGCTAGTACAAGTCCGACGCTGAGCGACGACGCCGGAACGCGAATGGACGTAAATCCAGGCGTCACCGGTTCGCCAAGATAAATAAAGCCGTCCTGGATCGCTCCGGACCTAATGGCAGACTGATCGTCATAAAAGAACGCGCCGTTGCCAGATGCGAGTAGGACGTCTTTGATCTGCACTTCGTTCGCTCGAATGTTCCAATTACACTAATGAAGGGGTATGCTGACATGCGTTGCATCGATTATGGGCCACTTGTCGCCGGACCCGCCAATATAAAGTCGGGGACGGTCCCATCGCGTTTTGAGATGGCCCATGCCTGAAAGGCGGATCAGTCGCCTTGACGCTGCCATTGACGTGCCCGCAAGGTGCTGGTTGGCAATTGCGAGAACAGTAGCCCCGCACAGAGTTCCCCCACGATGGCGTCCAAAGCGCGCCACAACAATGCCGATTACCGAACGATATATTCGTTCGCCATCGCAGGCACCTCAACTGGCATTACTTCTCGACGATCGGAAGGTCGATGAAGCAGCCCCCGGGACCGCGATAAAACTTCAGCAATGGCGGCTCGCCGTCCGCGGGCACATTGGCGAACGAAGTCTTGTCACTTCCGGCGAGGACTACCCTCAAGCGATAACCTACCGAAAGGCGGGCGGAAATCGGGTGCAACGTGAACGTCAAGGTGGCAATTTCGCCCGGCGTAAGAGGCTCGGCGTCGCGTTCAAGAAAGCTGTGCTGTGGACCAAGAACGTCGAACGGAGAGTTGGTCCACACCTTCCGGTGCAGGACCCGCAGCTGCCCTTCCGTCAGATACCGGGATACCCCATCTGGTTGCACGGCCTCAAGGTAAACAAAGAAATTGCCATCTTCGCGCGTAGAGCTGATATTGAGCTCAACAAATGGATGCCCGGTGATTTCGAGGTCATTTGCCAATGGTTCGCTGGTATAGGTAAGCCGAGCCTCGTCGAACTGACGCCGATCTCCATAATCTACTTTACCCCCACTGCCGCCGTTGGTGTCCCACCGGTTTGTTAGAACGTCGCCAAGATCTCGGTCGACCTGCAGGAAGTCAAAACCTGCGGCGTCGGGCGATGAGTCCAGCCGCGAACCACTGGACATGTACCACCGTCTGCGCCTGGCTTCGGGCGGCCAGGACGTGGTCGATTTCCAAGCACCCTCGCCCACCGTGTAGTAGTGAACTACCTTACCTCCCACGCGCGCGGCTTCGCCGTTGAAACAAGCTTCAGCGAACCGGATATCATTGGCCTGCTGGGTCGCAAACGTTGGTAGGATTTCCTCATCGGCGGGCCGAAGCGGATCATAAGGTATCGCTCCACCGTGGTTCCAGGGACCGATTATCACGTTCATCGGATTTGATTGCAACAAGAAGCGGCGCACGGCCCCTTGCGCGGAGCCAGAATCAAACCAGCTCGCCCAATTCTGGGTAGGAATGCCGGACTTAGATATCCGCTCCGCCGCCATCTCTGGCGTCCAGTCAAGTATGGTTGCTCCGTCCCATAATGTCGGACGTTCGTCTTTGAAAGTGAGCTCATGAGCTTTCACCCAATCAGTGGGCGCCCGCTCATGGTCGCGTAGGGCGGCGACAAGGTCAGCCTCCCCTCCGGGTCCCACGGGTCGTACGCCCAGTTGAGACGGGCTTCCATCATCCCGGATCGACTCATTGCGGTCGAGGCTTTTTACGCCACTGTCCCAAAGATCCATCACTTGGTTAGGAACTCCGCCGGGAAAGGAAAGATCTTCATAAACACTATAATCGGCGAAGCGCGGCACGATCCCCTTCACTGCGGGGTGGTTTTGCTCAGCCATCCAGTCTGCGGAGTTGGCAGTGTATGACACGCCATAGCCAACCACCTGGCCAGTAGACCATGGCTGCGCGACTATCCAGTCGAGCACTTCGCTGTTGTCCAAGATCTCAGAGCGAGAGCGGTAGCCGGGCCATACCCCGAAAGACGCACCCGTGCCCCGAACATCTCCAACAACCACGGCGTAACCGTGCTGGACGAACATTTCAGCGTAGCAATTAGACAAGCTGCCCTTCTTCCCGCGCCAATAGCGTGTCATTACTAAAATGGTATTGCGCTTGGTTTCGGTGCTGTCACCCATTGGACGCACGACATCCAACGCCAGCCTGACGCCGTCGCGCATTCTCACATACGACGATTCCACGGGTCCCAGTTTGTAGTGCCCCGCTATTTCGCCACGAAGTTCTAAGCGGAACATCGAATCTAGCTGGGAACGAGAGAGGCTCATTGCGTTTTCCTGAATTCTAGATGGTGTTATAAAGTCCAAATAACCAACCTTAGGGGCCGGCTTGATGGGCTACCCGGTCGGGCAGATCGACCCCGTGAACAGCGCGCAATTTCGTTGCTGTGGCCCCAATCAGCGCCGTCCAGCAGTGAGGTTCGCCCCGATGACAGCAAGCGCCAGCATTGCTTCATTCGTTGTCATTGCGCGAAGGCTGCGGGCGGATAAATC